>JALWKH010000208.1 GCA_026996635.1 Bacteroidales bacterium
TGAATACGAGGGAAAGTCCGCCGTCAGGCGGATTTTTAACCAAAAAATATGGCAATCGGCATTGGCTTATGCGATTTTTCGTTTTCCGCTTTTCCCGTAGTCGCCATGTTTTGACAGAGCGGGTAGGAGCATCATTTTGGCCGAGATTTTTGGTTCTTTGTATCGAATGACAAAGAACAATATAAAAGCGAAGGCTAAAGCTGGTGGTATTTTTATTCGTTTTATTTCCCCACCATAAATGGCGAGGCTAGGCATAAAAAGTAAGGTCAATTTGTTAAGTCGTTTAATTACCCGTCACCCACCTTAATCCTGAATTTCTCACCTTGAGGATAGATACAGAAGGGTAAAAAATCGTGCGGTAATTCATTGTCGACCGTAAAATGAATAGCACCGTCTTTTAAAGCGGTGTCATAATATTTACCGTTAAATTTGGCTTTAGCCACAAGAATTTTCCCACTGGAATAAACTTTTAAAATATGTAAGTAGGATAAAAAACTAATTATTTACAACTAATCAATTAATCACTTATTCATCTTTTTCAGAAAAAAGTATTTGTATATCAAAGTTTTTAATATTTTTGACCCAAACATAAAACTCAGACAATTATGAAAAGAACAATAGTAAAAATGCCCGGAGACGGCATCGGTAGAGTAGTCTTGGACGAAGCAATAAGAGTACTCGATGCTGCAGGTTTCGAAGCTGATTATGTAGAAGGTGATATCGGTTGGGAATTTTGGAGAAAAGAAGGTAATCCGCTTCCGGACAGAACTGTAGAACTTATCAAAAAACACAAAATCGGACTTTTCGGAGCAATTACATCAAAACCAAAAGAAGAAGCTGCAAAAGAACTTGCACCCGAACTTCAAGGCAAAGGTTATGTTTATTCAAGTCCTATCGTAGGATTAAGGCAAATGTTTAACCTCGATGTAAGTATCAGACCTTGCCACACTTACGAAGGCAATCCTCTTAACTTTATCAGAAGAGGTCCGAACGGCGAAATAGAAGAACCGAAAGTAGATGTGGTTATTTTCAGACAAAATACAGAAGGTCTTTATTCAGGCGTAGAATGGTCAAATCCTCCCGAAGAAGTTTATAATGCCTTTATGACTCATCCGAAATTTGCAAAGAAATACGGCAATGTTCCTAAAGAAGAACTTGCTATTTCTACCCGTATTTTTACAAAAAAAGCAACCGAAAGAATTTTAAGGGCTGCGTTTGAACACGCAAAAAAATACGGATACAAATCCGTTACCGTTTGCGAAAAACCGAATGTTATCCGCGAAACTTCAGGAATGATGTATCAAATGGCAAAAGAAATCCAAGCCAAAGATTATCCTGAAATCGAACTCTGGAACACAAACATTGACGCACAAATGATGTGGCTCACCAAAAATCCCGAAGATTACGGTGTAATAGTAGCCGGAAATATGTTCGGCGACATCGTTTCCGACGGTTTTGCAGGATTAGTTGGCGGTTTGGGATTTGCAGCCAGCGCAAACATAGGTGATGATGTAGCAATATTTGAACCTACACACGGTTCCGCACCTAAATATGCCGAATTTGATCCGCCTATCGTAAACCCGATTGCAATGATTGAAGCAGCTTGTATGATGCTCGATCACATCGGCGAAAACGAAAAAGCTGAAAAAATCCGCAAAGCCATTGCAGAAGTTATCAAAGAAGGTAAAGTGAGAACATACGATATGCTGAAGATGAAAGGTGCACAAGATGTAATTGAAAAAGGTGCGGCTACAACCACTCAAATGGCTAATGCAATCATCGAAAAATTGAAATAAAAACCTTTTTAATTTAATGAAGCAACCGGCCTTTGTGCCGGTTTTATTTTAACCAAAAAACTTAAAACAATGAACGCAGAAGTACTTAAACTCTGGAAAGAAGAGCTTGAATGGATAAAAGACACCGAACTCAGGGAAAAAACCGCTAAAGTTTGGGAACTTGCTTTAGAAAGAAGCGTACTATCGGCTGACGATCTAAACAGAATACCTTTTACCCTTAAAGTTGACGGTCCTGTTGTTACTTTTATGGAACACAAAAGGTCTGTAGTGCACATTTCTAAAAAAAGTGCCGAAACAATACTTGAAATGTACAATGGTGCACTTCCGATAGATATGGATGTACTGATTTCCGGTGCTATTCTTTGCGATGTGGGTAAATTGCTTGAATACACTTTGGACGAAAACGGTAATGCAGTAGTAGGTGATTACGGAAAATATGTAAGGCATCCGTTTTCAGGCGTGGCACTTGCTGCCGAAGCAGGTATTCCGGCGGAAGTTCAGCACATTATTGCAGCTCACGCAGGAGAAGGGGATATGGTAACAAGAAGTGTGGAAGCATATATTGTTCACCACGCCGATTTTATGACATTTTTACCGTTCAAAAACAGGCTTAAACCATCAGGAAAATAATTCGCACAGATAAGGTCGCCTAAAACGGGCGGCCTTTTTTATTGCTGCACGGCATCCAAAAGTGCTTTTCAAAATCCATAATGCAATCGTTTTCCACTTTTATTCCTTCCGCTTCCAGTAATTCTTGCATCATATCTGGTGTGGGAAAATGAATTTTACCCGTAAGACAGCCGTTCCTGTTTACCACACGGTGGGCGGGAATAAATTCAGACGAAGAAAAAGACTTATTTAGAGCCCAGCCTACAGCCCTTGCACTTGCAGCCACACCCAAACATTCGGCAATGGCACCGTAAGTTGTAACCCTGCCTTCGGGTATTTGCTTTACCACTTCGTAAACCCTGTCGAAAAAGTTCATTTTGTCCGAATTCATAGTAAACACAAATTTATCAAATCTTGTGATTAACTTTGCAAAAAAATTAAGATATGTACTCCCAAAATACAATTTGTGCCATAGCAACACCTCCCGGCGAAGGGGCAATAGCAGTAATCCGCATTAGCGGTGACGATACTTTCAAAATCATTGAAAAAATATTTGTTCCCGCCTCAAAAAACAAAGACTTGTCTAATCTCCGTACACACACTTTGCATTACGGCGAAATAAAAGAAAACGGCGAAACCGTAGATGAAGTTCTTGT
The DNA here is from genome assembly GCA_026996635.1 of Bacteroidales bacterium. Classification (GTDB taxonomy): domain Bacteria; phylum Bacteroidota; class Bacteroidia; order Bacteroidales; family JALTDM01; genus JALTDM01. Next base: position 3,062 of record JALWKH010000208.1, read on the forward strand.
TGCAATATACAAATCGCCTCACTCATACACAGGCGAAGATTCTGCCGAAATCTTTTGCCACGGTTCCACATACATCCAAAAAAAGATTGTTCAGCTTTTGATAAACAATGGTGCTTCCCTTGCACAACCCGGCGAATTTACTATGCGGGCATTCTTGAATCACAAGATAGACCTTGCACAAGCCGAAGGTGTGGCAGACCTTATCTCAAGCAAATCGAAAGCTGCCGCTTCTCTTGCCATTAAGCAAATGAAAGGCGATTTTTCGAAACAAATAAACAACCTCAGGCAAAAACTCATAGATCTGTTATCTCTCATAGAACTGGAGCTTGATTTTTCGGAAGAAGATGTTGAATTTGCCGATAGGGGCGAACTTATAGCAATAATTACCCGAATAGAAGAATGGACTGACAACCTTATAAAAAACTTTAAGCTCGGGAATGCCATAAAAGAAGGTGTTCCGGTAGCCATTACGGGAATTCCGAATGTGGGTAAATCAACTTTGCTTAACTTGCTGCTTAACGAAAACAAGGCAATTGTTTCGGAAATTCCCGGAACAACACGCGACATTGTGGAGGATGTTATAAACATAGAAGGAGTCAGATTCCGCCTTATCGATACGGCAGGTATCAGGCAAACTGACGATATAGTAGAAAACCTCGGCATAGAAAGAAGCCTCAACGCAATAAAAAAAGCTCTTTTGAATATCGTTGTAGCAGATCCCACTCAAAGTTTGGAAGAAAACATTAATCACATTGAAAATGTAATATCAAACAGCAACGAAGGAAGCAAAATTTTGGTATTCGTTAATAAAATTGACAAAGCCGCGGCAAATGAAATAAAAACTCTGGAAGATTTCCTTGCAAGCAAAAGCATTGATTACCTTAAAATTTCAGCCAAAGACAATACTTATCTCGAAAAAATCAACAATGCAATAATTTCAGTTTCTGGAATAGGCAAATTCTTCGAAGAAGAAACATTTGCCATCAACCAAAGGCACTATCAAGCACTTACAAACATAAAAAACTCCATAGAAGAAGTAAAAAAAGGGTTGGAAATGGAACTGCCCGCCGATTTGCTTACCCAAGAACTCAAACAAATAATGTTTTACCTCGGGGAAATTTCGGGCGAAGTTACCACAGACGACATTCTCGGCAATATCTTTTCGAGATTCTGTATAGGGAAATAAAACTACACATATTTATACCATTTAATAAATAGATATGTACATG
>JALWKH010000209.1:0-800 GCA_026996635.1 Bacteroidales bacterium
AATTACCTTTTTGGGCACTGGAACATCGCAAGGTGTGCCGGTAATAGCTTGCAAATGTGACACTTGTCAATCAGATGACCCTAAAGATAAGCGACTGCGAAGCTCCGTACTTATTGAAAACGACGGTGATATTTTTGTAATTGATGCCGGACCCGATTTCCGCCAACAAATGTTGAAATTTAATGTGGAACGCCTTGATGCCATTCTACTTACCCACGAGCACAAAGACCACACGGGCGGAATGGACGATGTAAGGGCTTACAATTATCTGCAAAAAAGACCTATGCCCATTTACTGCGAAGAAAGAACGGCAAACGCATTAAAATTGGAATATCATTATGTATTTGCAAAAGAAAGATACCCGGGAATACCCGAATTTGATATACGGCTCATCGACGACAAAAATCCTTTCAGGGTAGGAAATACAACTATTACACCTATTCGGGTTATGCACCACAAACTTCCCGTTCTCGGCTTCAGAATAAAAAATTTTGCTTACATTACGGATGCAAATTACATTTCCGATGAGGAATTAAAAAAACTTGAAGGTGTTGAAGTAATGGTACTAAATGCCCTGAGAAAAGAAAAGCACATTTCGCATTTCACTCTAAATGAAGCAATTGAAGTAATTAAAAAAATCAACCCGCAACAAGGTATTTTAACCCACATTTCCCACCTTATGGGCAAACATAATGAGGTTTCAAATATTTTACCGACAAATATCATTTTTTCTTTTGACGGATTAGAAATAAATTTGTAGATATAAACAACTTTTTAACAAAAATATTAGTCTATAAATA
>JALWKH010000209.1:810-4270 GCA_026996635.1 Bacteroidales bacterium
TAAATGGACAAAGCTCTTGACGAAATAATAAAAGGATGCAAGCAAAATAAACTAAAGTATCAAAAAGCTTTGTATGATCGGTACAAAGACAAAATGTTTGCTATATGTGTCCGTTATGCCAAGAGCATTGAAGAAGCGGAAGATGTATTTCAAGAAGCATTTGTAAAAGTGTTTAAGAATATACATCAATACGATTATAAGGGTTCTTTTGACGGTTGGATAAGGAGGATTTTTGTAAACACCGCAATTACAAATTACAAATTGAACAAAAAGCGGTATTACAAGGAAGAAATAGATGTAACGGATTATGAGAGAGACAGTTTTGAAATCACTGATTCGGAATTTACAATGGATGAATTGATGAAAGCAATAAATGAACTGCCTCTCGGATATAGAACGGTATTTAATTTGTATGCGGTGGAAGGATATAAGCATAAGGAAATAGCAGAAATGTTGGATATCGACATAAATACCTCAAAGTCGCAATATTCAAGAGCAAAAAAGATGCTCAGGGAGAAATTATTAAAAATGGCAAAATTGAAAATAAAAAATGACTGACAATTGGGAAGACATATTCAAAAACCTGAAAGATTACGAGGTTGAACCTCGTCCCGATTTATGGAAGGGAATAAAAAGTGAGGTTGCCTTAAACAACGCAGCCGCCAAAATGAAAAACCAAAATATAGCACCATCCGCTCAGTTGTGGAACAACCTAAAATACAAACTGTTACTGATAAACTTTTTCAAATTTTCACCCACAACTTTTAATGTTTATTATTTGGGAGTTATTTCGGGAATTATTGCAGGAATTTTCTTATTGTGGCCTAAAAACACAGAAAATACAACACAAACAGCAGAAAACATTATACCGGAACAAATAAAAACTTCGCAAACCTCTGAAAAACCCAAGAATAATAATAACAAAAATATTACAACGGCAAATTTCACCAAAAAAGACAACAAGAACGAGTCTTCAGACTCGGAATCATCGTCCGGCACAAAGAGAAATGCAACACAAGTTAAAACTCAAACCTTTAATAATAGTAAAAGGAAGAAAGCTTATGTGCAAACTAACGGCAAAATTTTAGCAAAAAATACTTCTGAACCTACTTTTACCAAAGAAGTTGTAAAATCGGGAGTATATATTCCGCAAGACACATTTATTGTGTATGATACAATAAGATATTACGATACTGTAAAAGTGATTCAACCGAAAATTTTGGAAGAGCCTAAGTACGATAAAGGTTACTGGTCATTTTGTTCAACAGGCGGGTTCCTTTGGGATAAAGTTACTCCTGCCTCAAGTATTCATTCCGGATTGGCAGAAGAAACAGATAAGTCAGTTGATGCAAAAGGACATTATACTGTTATGCTTGAAGGCGGCTTGAAGGTTGCAAAAAACTTATACTTAGGCGGAGGATTAGGTTTCGCACAATATTTTGAATCATTCCATTACAACACAACCAAATTGATAATTGACACGGTTGAAAGCTACAAATATCGAAATATTACATACTACGAATACAACCAACATAATTACATTAAATACGACACCACAGGTCAAGTTTACTCTTTGGTTCAAACAACAGATTCTACTACAGACACAGTATGGCAATATCAAGTAGACACAATCGTATTTACAATAACAGACAGCACATTGGTAACAACAAAAGACAGTGAGTTGGTAAGAAAGACAGATACAAACAAAGTTACTTATCTGTACAACTACATCAACAAATACTCTTATATGCGTATCCCACTGTTTGTAGCATATAAAATAAATTTGAGTAAAAACTTTGATTTGAATTTAAAAGCGGGAATTGTGGCAAATATTCTTGTAAATGCAAAGGGTTACGGTATAAGCTATGGAGATGCTTACGATGTAGTGGACATAAACAAGTTACCTTTGGTAAAATTTAACTTTGAAACTTATGCGGGAATAGGTCTTTCATATCATTTGGGCAATCACTATTCACTGTGCAGCGAAATCTATTACGGTTCAACTATAGGAAGTATTTATTCGTCAGATTACTATTTGAGAAGAAGTTTCAACTCGGCAGGAATAAAGTTAGGATTTAAGTACGGATTTTAAAAAAGAGTGTGCATTATGAAAAAGATGATTTTGTTATTGTTTGCAATTGTAGTAAGTAATGGTGTTGTAATGGCACAAAGCGGAACCTGCGGAAATGTAAATATGAAAGTGGAAGAACAACAGCAAGCCCATTATCCCAAAGGTGATCAAGCTTTTTATCAATATGTATATTCACATTTGGCATTTCCCCAATGTGTACAAGGCAAAACAATAGATGATGTAGTTTCCATTTCTTTCGATGTTATGCCGGACAGCACATTGACCAATTTCGTTGTAATGAAAGATGTAGAATGCAATATCGGGGAAATTATAGTAGATATTCTCAGGGGCTTAAAATTTGCACCGTCAATCCAAAACGGAACAAAAGTGAGGGAAAACCTCGTTTACAGTTTTCCTATAAGAATAAGAAATTAATTTCCGGACAGTTCTTTTTTTAGGTACTTAATGCTTTCTTGGATATGAGGATTTTTAATAGCATTGTATAAGGCTCTTTTATCCCGTTTTGTCAAATGCCAACTGAGCGGTACATGAACATCGTTACTGGCAAAACCAAGGTGTACCATAGAAAATTTATCCGGCAATAATTTATAAAGGGAATTTACAAACGATACATAGTTTTGCTTTTGCACATTCAAATAATCGGCAAAAACACTGCCCAATGGTCTTAAAATATTTTCTACAGGCTTAGACAAATATTCGTATTTTACCTTTGAATTTTCATCCAACCTTATAAGAATAACACCTGATGTATTTTCTTTTATCCAATCTTTAAATTCGGTAATAAAAAGGTAAGATGATACCAAACCGTAATTATCATTAAGACCTGCATCTAAAATATAAAGCATAGGCTTACCCGGCATTTGAACATCAGGACTTACATAAGGGAAAGTAGCATTCATACGTAAAGCGGTTAAAAATCTTAAGCTGTCCGCATCAAAATCAGCATAATTATGTCTCAATTCAATATTTCGTATTTTCATATCTTTGGTCGTCCTTGTCATATATGATATACCAATAGATGAAATATAAAGCCTTGATCCGACATTCTCAATAGAAGGTGCTATCATCATTATTGGAATTAAGCCCTCGCTAACAGGCTTTTTATACGCTGCCAACGGTTTATCCATAACTCCGCACAAATTGTCATTTAAGGTTTGTTCGAAAATATATGCCCTGTCTTTGAAATATTTTTTCCCTTTATAGGTGAAAGTTTGCAAGCGGAAAAACCAATCACTCATAGAAAAAGTATAAAAAATCGGGTTTAAAATATCTTTAGCCATCCGGTTGCATTTTTCCATAGAATATGTAGCCTTCTCTTTGCCGTTAAGATATCTTAAATAATTTTCTCTTAAATAGGCAGCTCCAACC
>JALWKH010000210.1 GCA_026996635.1 Bacteroidales bacterium
GTTATTTACATCCCAGAACAACATTCGTTTCAACCTAACATCAGCTTCGGGTGTTCCGTCAAGTACCATACCGAACCCGCCGTTTATCACTTCACCCCAACCTACTCCGCCGCCATTATGCAGCGATACCCAAGTAGCACCTCTAAACGCATCACCTACAAAATTCTGTACAGCCATATCTGCAGTAAAGCGTGAACCGTCATAAATATTTGAAGTTTCACGGTATGGCGAATCGGTACCAGACACATCGTGGTGATCGCGGCCAAGAACAATAGGAGCTGAAATAATGCCTTTTCTGATAGCTTCATTAAACCTTCTTGCAATTTCTATCCTGCCTTCGGCATCAGCATACAAAATCCTTGCTTGCGATCCTACCACAAGTTTGTTTTTACCGGCTTCCCTTATCCAGTGGATATTGTCATAAAGTTGATTCTTTATTCTCTCGGGAGCAGTTTCGTATATTTCTTCAAGAACTTCCTGAGCAATTTTATCTGAAATTTCAAGGTCTTTAGGATCTCCTGATGTACATACCCAGCGGAACGGACCGAATCCGTAATCAAAGAACAACGGTCCCATTATATCTTCCACATAAGACGGATAAATAAACCTGCCGTCAGGTTTTACAATATCGGCACCGGCACGGCTTGCTTGCAATAAGAATGCATTTCCGTAATCAAAGAAATACATACCGTTTTCGTGCATCTTGTTTATTGCGGAAATTTGTCTTATCAATGATTCGTGAACTTTTTGTTTAAACAACTCGGGATTATTAGCCATCAAGTCTTGTGATTCTTCCAAAGTCAACCCTACAGGATAATAACCTCCGGAATAAGGCAAGTGTAATGATGTTTGATCCGAACCCAGATCGACCTTAACGCCTTTTTCTACCAAATATTCCCATAGGTCAACAACATTCCCCAAATATCCGATAGAAAGACCTCTTTTTTCTTTCCTGGCTTGTTCAGCCCTTTGCACAACTTTGTCCAAATCGTCATAAACCTCATCTACCCAACCTTGAGAATATCTCTTTTCCGCTACTTTAGGATTTATTTCGGCAATAATTCCTACAATTCCTGCAATAGTACTTGCTTTTGCCTGTGCACCCGACATTCCGCCGAGTCCGGATGAAACAAAAAGTTTGCCGCTAATATCACGACTCTTACTTATCATTCTTGCGGCATTCATTACGGTAATTGTAGTACCGTGCACAATACCTTGCGGACCTATGTACATGTACGATCCTGCTGTCATCTGTCCGTATTGTGTCACGCCCAAAGCGTTATATCTTTCCCAGTCATCTAACTTGGAATAATTCGGTACCATCAAACCGTTTGTAACAACCACCCTGGGAGCTTCTTTATGCGACGGGAACAAACCGAGCGGGTGGCCGGAATACATAACCAATGTTTGATCATCAGTCATTGTGGCAAGATACTTCATTGTAAGAAGATACTGAGCCCAATTTTGGAATACCGACCCGTTACCGCCATAAGTAATAAGTTCATGCGGGTGTTGAGCTACTTTGGGGTCCAAATTGTTTTGAATCATCAGCATAATAGCTGCCGCTTGTTTAGATTTGTGCGGATATTCATCAATTGGCCTTGCATACATTTCATAATCCGGTCTGAAACGGTACATATAAATTCTACCGTACTTTTCCAGTTCTTCCTTAAATTCCGGTGCTAATATTTCATGCCACTCTTTAGGAAAATACCTCAAAGCATTTTTTATAGCCAGTTTCTTTTCTTCAACCGTTAAAATATCTTTTCTTTTGGGAGCATGATTTACATTCGGATCATAAGGCTTCGGATCCGGAAGCTCCTTAGGAATACCTTGTAATATTGCTTCTTTGAAATCCATAGTTCAAAATTATTTTTTTGCTAAATTAATATTTTTGTTAAAACCAACTGCTATTTTCGTTATATTTGTATCAAACTAAAATTTATTTATTATGAAAAGAAAAATATTTTTTGCATTAGCATTATTTTTCTTTGTCTTTAACTATGTTTCTTTTTCTCAGATAGAAGAAAAAGGCACTCCTTTAAGTTTCAAAGCAAACCTTGATGTTAAAGGCATTGAAAAAGTAGAATTAAAAGCCCCGAATGTAGATTCACTTATGGCAGATGATGTTAAAAGGGCTCAAGAAGGTGTTCTTTACAGAGTTGGTGTCGCTTTAAATGTAAACATTACTCCTTCTAATTCAGGCACCTGGACAACTCTTCCTTCTGGTGAGAAAATTTGGCGTTTGAGGATATCAAGTAAAGGAGCAGAAGCACTTGTTCTAAATTTTAACGAGTTTTATTTGCCCTTAAAAGCAAAATTATTTGTTTATTCTGCAGATAAAAAACAAGTGATAGGAGCCTTTACTTCTAAAAACAATAAGAAAGATCATACATTTGCAACAAGGATGGTTTTGTCTGATGATATAATTGTAGAACTGGATTTACCAGCAAGACTTACTGGAGATTACGATTTATCAATTTTTAATGTGGGTTATATTTACAGAAATGCTGAAACTTATCTTTGGAAAGGACCTAAACCTGCTGGAGCTTGTGAAGTTAATGTTAATTGTTCTCCTGAAGGTGATAATTGGCAAGACGAAAAAAGAGGCGTTGCTAGGATATTATTAAAAGCAGGTAGTAGTTATGGGTATTGCTCAGGAACATTAATCAATAATACTCGAAATGACTGTACTCCCTATTTCTTATCAGCATCACACTGTGCAGAAAGTTCTACAGACAGTGATTTCCCTTATTGGACTTTCTACTTTAACTATGAAGCATCTACATGTACAGGCACTACAGGTCCAGAGGACCAAACAGTTGTTGGATGTGAAAAAATAGCTCAAGCACTAAATAATGCAGGAACAACATCAGACATGCTTCTTTTAAAATTTACCAGCTCTGTTCCCGAATCATATACCCCATATTTCAATGGTTGGGACAGAAGTAGTAATATTCCGGCTAATGCAGTAGGAATTCACCATCCTGCCGGGGATATAAAAAAGATTTCATATGGATATAACCTTTCAAATTATTACAATACACATGTTAAAATTTATTGGGAAGAAACACAAAACGGACATGGCGTGACAGAAGGGGGTTCTTCAGGCTCGCCTCTGTTTGACGAAACTACTGGATTAGTAATTGGAACTTTAACCGGAGGAACATCTGGCTGTGATAATTTAACAGGATATGATATTTACGGACGAGTGTATTTCCACTGGGACCAAAATGGGACAACAAGCGATGTTCAACTTGCACCATGGCTTGACCCGGACAATACCGGAGCGACAACCCTTCAAGGTACATATTGCGGAAATGTAGCGCCAACTGCTAATTTTACTGCAGATAATACAACAATACTAGTTGGTGGAACTGTTAATTTTACTGATTTGTCATCAGGTGCTCCTACATCATGGAGTTGGGACTTCGGAGATGGTGGCACATCAACTCAACAAAATCCGAGTCATATTTATAATTCAATTGGTGATTATACTGTTTCACTTACAGTAAGTAATGCAAACGGTAGTGATACTGAAACAAAAAATGCATATATACATGTTGTCGATCAAATTACTGAATGTGATACTTTAAATTATCCGCTAAACGGAACTCCCGCCCTTTATCAGTCAAGCAATGGAGGTTATTTGTTAGGGAATAACGGTTATGGAGATTTAGCTAAAGCTCAATATTTTGTTTTACCGGCAGGTTTATCTAAATTATCTACAGCTTACTTTTGGTTTGGACAAGTAACAGATGGTGGAAACGGTACTCAAGTTTCTTTCAAAGTATGGGCAGACAATAATGGTACTGTTGGCAATGAATTGGCATCAACAACAATTCCTCTGAGTTCTATCAAAGCAGACTTTGATAATCAACAAATGACTGTAGTAACATTTAATCCTGAAGTAAATTTATCTGGAAACTTTTATGTTGGAGTAATTCTACCAAACGGTAGTGGAGATACACTAGCATTAGTAAGTAATCAAGATGGTGAAGCAACAGCTCCGGAAGTTGCTTGGGAACAATGGAGTGATAACTCGTGGTATTCTGTTGCAGATGCAAATGCTTGGGGAGTTTCCATTGCAGCAGCAATCTTCCCGATTGTTTGTCCGGAAGGGACTGATGTTGAATGGATAAGTGATAATGAAGCTCTTGCAATTTATCCTAATCCTACAAACGGTAAATTCAAAGTTAAATACATTTCGGATTATACA
>JALWKH010000211.1 GCA_026996635.1 Bacteroidales bacterium
TAAACTTTGCACGCGGTTGTTCGGCAAATAGTTTTCTTATATCATCGTAGGCTTTGAGGTATGTAGCCGGGTTTGAGCGGCTTGATTTGCCGATTGGCTTTTGGTCAACATATTCAATGTGTTTAATCAGGTGCAAATCACCGCCGAGAGATTTGAATTTTCCTGTCTCTTGCAGTTCTTGTTTCACATGGTTGCGGACTGCTTTGTACAGCACATCGTTTATGAGGGTGGACTTACCGCTACCGCTAACACCTGTGATTACCGTAAGCACATTAAGCGGGAATTTTACGGTTTTGTCTTCAAGTTTCAAGTTGTGCTCTGCTGCACCTGTGAGTGTTATATAGTTGGTCCATTTTCTTCTTACTGCGGGAACCGGTATTTTACGCTTGCCTGTAAGGTATTGTGCCGTAAGTGAAGACGATTTTTTAAGTTTGTCCGGTGTGCCTTCAAAAGTGATTTGACCACCGTTTCTGCCTGCCAACGGTCCCAAGTCAATTATGTAATCCGCTTCCGAGATTATTTGCTCGTCGTGTTCCACTACCACAACGGTATTGCCTACATCCCGCAATTCCTTCAACACTTTTATCAACCTGCCGGTATCATTGTGATGAAGTCCTATACTCGGTTCGTCGAGAATGTACAAAGAACCGACAAGTGAACTGCCAATTGAATTGGCAAGGCGTATCCGCTGGCTCTCTCCGCCACTGAGGGTGTTTGTGGTACGGTTGAGGGTGAGATAGCCGAGCCCGACTTTTACCAAAATCTCCAGCCTTTTTGTTATTTCGTGCAATATGTGTTTTGCAATTTTTTTGTCGGTTCCGGAAAGATTGATGTCCTTGAAGAATGCATACAAGTCGGCAAGCTCCATGTTTACAAGTTCCTGTATGTTTTTGCCTGCTACTTTCACATATGAAGTTTCTTTTCGGAGGCGAGTTCCGTTGCAGGCAGGGCAAGTGGTTTGTTTTCTGAACCGTGAAATGAATACCCGTGCTTGGACTTTGTACTTTTTTGCCTCTATCATTTTGAAAAATTCCCTCAAGCCCGTGAAATATTTATTGCCTTCCCACAGTAGTTTTATTTGCTTGTCTGTCAGGTCTTTTATAGGTTTGTGGACGGGAAAGTTGAATTTGTGTGCATTGCGGATAAGTAAGTCCTTAAAATAACTGCTGCTACTGCCACGCCACGGTGCTATGCCGTCGTCGATTATACTCAAATTTTTATCGGGGAAAACCAGGTCGTCGCTGTAGTCTATCACATTGCCATAACCTTGGCACACAGGGCACGCGCCGAGTGGATTGTTGAAGCTGAAAAAGTGGTATGAAGGCTCAAAATATTCAGTGCCGTCTTCTTCAAACTTATTGGAAAAATTTTCTTCGCTGTATCGGTCTCCGTTTTGGTATTTTACTGTACAATAGCCTTCCGATTCGCGAAAAGCAATTTCTGCCGCTTCGTTTATTCTGCTGCGTGTGTCTTCGTTTTGCTTGTTTTTGAGGCGGTCGACAAGTATGTGGATTTTGCTTGTGTCTTTACAAACGGAAGGATCCTTTTCGTATTCGCTGATGTAAATTATTTTTTCGTCGCACTCTATTCTGGCAAAGCCTTTTTCTTTGTAGAACCTTACTTTTTCGGCAGCTTCGGAGAAACCGGTGGCATTCAGCGGAAAAGTAATGAAAATGCGTGTGTCTTCGGGTAGTGATGATATAAATTCCGCTACATCTTTTACGCCGTGTTTTTTTACTTCCTTGCCAGTTAGGGGCGAGTATGTCCTGCCGATTTTGGCAAAAAGCAATTGCAGGTAGTCGTAAATTTCGGTTACGGTACCTACGGTGGAACGGTTGTTTCCTTGAATGGTTTTTTGCTCTATTGCTATTGCGGGAGGTATGCCGAAAATATTTTCCACATCGGGCTTTTTCAGTTTGCCGAGGAATTGCCGTGCATAGGACGACAGGCTTTCTACATACCTTCGTTGTCCTTCGGCGTAGAGAGTGTCAAAAACAAGTGAGGACTTACCACTGCCGCTTACTCCGGTAACAACGGTGAATTTGTTTCGCGGAATTTTCAGGTCAATATTTTTGAGGTTGTTTTCCCGTGCTCCTTGTATGTAAATGTATTCTTCCATAATGCGAGGTGCAAAGATACTTAAGTTTGGTTAATGTGATAATGAATCGATTTGTTAATTGTTAGTTGTTAATGGTTAGTGGTTAGCGGGAAGTAAATGTGTTAATGAATTAATGTGGTAATTTGCTGATTATTTGATTTAGTGTAGGATAGCAATTGCGGTAGTGCGTCGGACAGGTCAAAATGGCGGGGCTAATCAATAATATGAAATTTTGAATGAATGATAATCGGGGTGGGTTAGTTTACAAACAACTTACCAAAAACAATTATACTTTGATTATTTAAAACTCGAAATCAAATTTTTTATGTTTTTAAAATTCAGTTCGTCGGAGGCTTTGAATAGTGATATCAGAAGTCCGTAGATTATTGTAAGTGGTACGGTTTTTACAAGCAAGTTTAACCAAATGTTCTGAATGTCAACAAAATAAACAGATAGATATGATATAATACCCGCAACGATGACGGTAATTATTTTGAAATCATAAGGTAGAATGCCGAATTTCCATTTTACGGTAGCAATTTTAAGAAGGTTGGAGATAGATTTGGAAATAAGCGAACCGATAGCCGCACCTATTAGACCGTACATTTTGATGAAGACAATGTTTGTGATTACAACCAAAATGCCTTGAAATATGATGATGTAAGTAATTTTTTTGTATTCTTGGGAAGTGGCGATAATTGCTGCCGCCGTTCCGATAAGCATATCGGTAAGGTAAGCAATGCCTATAAGTAAGACAACATATTTGCCGGGAAGGTACTTGTCTCCGATAATGGGAAAAATATTGTCTATATTTACCCAAATCACAATTAAAATAAAAAGTCCTATAATTGTTTGATTTATAACACTTTTGCGATAGATGTCTTTGATTGTTTTTATGTCATTTTCTTTCCATGCATCAGCGAGGTAAGTAGATGATATTTTAAGCAACGACCTTGCGGGTATTGCAACCATAGATCCGAAAAAAAACATTATCGTATAGATTCCTGCATTGCTCAATCCGGTATAGTTTTGCACCATTATGCGGTCTATGTTTACCGTCAGCACTCCTGCAAGCCCCGAAAATATGGCAAATGCCGATACGGAAACCATTTCTTTAACGGTAACTCCTTCGGGTATGGATATTTTGCCGAAAAGAAACAGCCCCTTTTTTTGCAGGTAAAACAAAATTCCAATCAATGGTACGGAGTAAGCAAGTAAATAAAGGTAAAAGAATCCGTTGAAACTGACCACGGAAAAAATAAAGAGCGAGATTGCTATCAGAATAAAAACCCTTTGGGCAAATTCTTTAAGCATTGTGCCTATTACGGCATTGTACATTACCCTTGAGTAATTGTCAAAAAGGTTGAAAAATGCAATTACTGCAATTAGGAAAAATACGGCGGGAAAATATTCCGACAATACTTCGCTTTTGGAAGTGGAGAGGTTACCTGTGTTGTTGAGTATAACTAGGGTAATAATTGCCAAAATAACACCTATTGCAGTTATTGTTGTGCCTATATTCAAGAAGCCGTAATGTTTCTTTTCTACATTCCTGAAAAACGGGAAAAGCCTGTTGGTTACACCGTTGAAGCCGAGTGTGGCGAATTGGGCACTGATTACGGCATAAGACACAATTACATTAACGAGGCCGATTTGGTCGGTAGTGAAAAAACGGGGGAAAAGCAATCCCGAAGTCAAAAAGCCGATGGCTATGCCTATGTATGTGTAAACCGTTCCTTTTATGGATTGCTTTTGAATTTGGCCCATTATATCAAATTGTTGGTTGTTAGAAACTCAGTCAGGTTGTTGTCTTTTAGCCAGTGTGTTTTTAGGCCTACTTTGGCTGCACCTTCTATATGTTGAATGGAATCATCAATGAAAAGCGTTTCGACAGGGTTGAGGTTGTTTTCTTTAAGTATGAGTTCAAAGGCTTCTTTGTGGGGTTTGCGAAGCCCTATTTGGTGAGATAAATATTGTTTGTTAAACAATGATCCCAAATCATCTGTGCCGAATTGTTTTTTTAACCGCTTGGAGTAATCCTCGTAATGAATTTCATTAGTGTTGCTGAGCAAGAAGGTTTTGTATTTTGCTTTTGCCTTTTT
>JALWKH010000212.1:0-2960 GCA_026996635.1 Bacteroidales bacterium
TTAGTAAAGTGTTGCCTTCAAATCCCACTATGCCTATTTTGAAGTATTTTCTTTTTGAAGTGGAAGGAACTACGGCAACAATAACTGCTACAGACCTTGAATTAACAGCAAAGGTAAAGGCTGTATTGGATGAGGTTGACGAAAATTTTAAAATAGCAATAGAGGGAGAAAGACTAATAAATTTGCTCAGGCAATTTCCAGACGAACCGGTAACTCTTGAAGTAAGAGATGTAAACGAAGAAGAAGGAGGCTATTATTCCAAGCAAGTGTTTTTGACAACCATCAAGTCAAAATATTCTTTGCTTGCCGATGATGCCGAAAATTATCCTATGGTATCCTTCCTGTCGGAAGAAGATGAAGGAGTTAATACTTTTTCTCTACCTTCTTATGTGCTAAAAAGAGGTTTCCAAAGTACATTTTTTGCAATAAGCGATGATTCTTCCAAGGTAAATTTGCACGGATTGTATTTTGATATAAAAGGTGATCACATAAATTTGGTTTCTACAGATGTGCAACGACTGGTTGTTTACAGGTATGATATGGATTTGGGATTGGATGAAAAGAATTTTATTTTGCCGTTCAGAGCGGTATCTTTCTTAAAAGCATTGAATATTGCAGATGATGATGTAAAAGTAATCTTCAACGAAAAAAATGCAATGTTTAAGTATGCAAATGTTGAAGTTATTGCACAGTTGGTAGATGGAAAATATCCTAATTATGAAGGTGTAATGCAATTTGAAACCCAATATTACATAAATATTGACAGGGTTGAATTTATTGATGCTCTGAAAAGAATCAACATCGTTTCGGATCAATCGTCACATTATGTGGAAGTGCTTGTAAATGGTGAAGAAATTACCATACACGGTAAAGATTTGGAATTTTTGGTACAAGGTGAGGAAAAATTACGTGCCGAAACAAACATCGATAATATCAAAATCGGTTTTAATGGTAAATTGCTTGCTTCCGTTTTGAACAATCTCGATACTACTGTTGTAACAATGAAATTGGCAGACGTGCCGAGCAAGCCTGTTAAATTTTTGCCCTTTGAAAGTGATGACGAAAATGAAAAAATCGAAATGTTGCTTGTTACAATGATGACAGACTAATCGAAAATAAACACTCATTTATATAAGGCATACACTTACCGGTGTGTGCCTTTTTTTATATTACTTCTTTTTTGAGTTCATTGATGGCTTGGTTAATTTGAGAAATAAGGGTCATTGATTTTAATATTTGTTCCGTATCACCTTCTTTTTCTATTTCTTTAAGGTGTTTTTCTTCTTCACTCCTTTTTTGCTCCAATAGTTTTATTTTCAGTAGAGCCATACTCGATACCGTATGTTTGGCAAGCATTTCTTCTTCGGTAAAAATGTAAACATTGTGTTTTTCAAAAATTTTACTTAAATCGTACTTGGTCATCAGAATATCCGCTGCAAATTTTCGTACCATTTCGTTTTCGTGGGATACATAATAATTAATGTTAACATTTCCGCTTGTGTATTCTTTGTAAATAAGGTCGAAAGTAGGGTTAGTAAATGTAATTTGGTTTGCTTCAATCTCGGAAATAATGTAATCGGATACTGTTGTTACAGTGTCGTTTATTTCTATCGTGTTGCTGCCGAATTTGAGCAATAACTTAATTATTTCTTCTTCTTGGGCTAGCAACGGATTACCAACGGAAATTATTGTTTTTTCTTTTGTTTCAGGTGTTGTGGTTTCAGTGTTTTTTTGCTTATATGAGAGAAGTTTCTTCTTGTTTGCCAAAATCTTGTTGAGTTCGGCAATCAATGCTTGTTCGGATGTGTCAAAGATTTTTGATATTTCTTTTATGTAAAATTCGCGGCTGATTCTGTTTGATATTGCTGCTACCGATGATAAAATGTCTGCAATTGCAGATGATCTTTTGAAGGGGTCGTTACCGCTGTCTTTAAGTAATACGGCGGCTTTGTATCTTATGAAGTCGGTTTCATTTTCTTTCAGATAAGAAATTACTTCCGATCCCGAACACGAATTGGCGATGCTCCCCGGGTCTTCGCCTTCGGGCAGTTCCACGATTTTTACATTCATCCCTTCTTCCAGTGCAAGGTTTATCCCTCTTAATGAGGCTTTTATGCCTGCAGGGTCGCCGTCGTAAACTATGGTGAGATTACGCGTAAAACGCCTTATGGTAATGATTTGTTCGGTAGTGAGTGAAGTGCCGAGAGATGCCACAACATTTTCAATACCTGCTTTGTGGAAACCGATAACATCGGTGTAGCCTTCCACGAGGTAACATTTGTCTTGGCTTACAATATGTTTTTTTGCAAAATATAATCCGTAAAGGTTGTACCTTTTCTGAAAAACTTCCGTTTCCTGTGTGTTCAGGTATTTTGCCGTGTTGTCGGCTTTGCCTATTATTCTGCCGCCAAATCCGATAATTTTTCCTGTAATATTGTGAATAGGAAACATTATCCTGCCTGTGAATTTGTCTGCATATGAGTTGCCTTTTTGAGTGATTAAACCTGCTTGCAACAACAATTCTTCTTTGTATCCTTTGAGGCGTGCGTAGCTCAAAAAATCTTTTCCGCCGGGGAGGGCGTATCCCAATTCAAATTTTTCTATCAAATAGTCCGGAATTCCTCTTTCTATCAAATAGGGTAGTGCTACAGATTTGCCGTAATCGGAGTCGTGTAAGTTCTTTTTGAAAAATTCCATTGCAAATTGGTTCAACACCAAAATGCTCTCGCGCAGTTTCTTTTTGGCTTCTTCTTCCGGGTCGGGTTCGGTTTCTTCAATTTCAATTCCGTATTTTCTTGCGAGATAGCGGAGTGCTTCGGGATATGTAAGTTTTTCGTGCTCCATTATGAAAGTAACCACATCGCCTGCTTTGCCGCAACCGAAACACTTGAAAATACCTTTTACGGGAGAGACAGTGAAGGAGGGAGTTTTTTCGTTGTGGAACGGACACAAGCCCACAT
>JALWKH010000212.1:2970-4187 GCA_026996635.1 Bacteroidales bacterium
TCTTTGGTTTCTTTGCTTATCATTTAAATAAATGGCTTTTGAGATTTTTTTGGCAATAGCAGGTCCTTCATAAATAAATCCTGTGAGTATTTGCACCAAATCGGCTCCCGCTTCCAATTTTTCTATAGCATCTTGCGGAGTGAATATCCCGCCAACGCCTATGATGGCAAATTTGTTGCCGCTTTTTTGTTTGATGTATTTGATTATCTCCGTGCTTTTGTCTTTGAGTGGCTGTCCGCTTAATCCGCCGTTGCCTATTTCTTTAATTCGGCTTTCGGGTGTTTTCAAGTTGTCTCTTGTTATAGTTGTATTTGTGGCTATGATGCCTGCAATGCCTGTAGTGTTTACGATTTCTATAATGTCGTCTATTTGTTCGAAAGTGAGGTCGGGTGCAATTTTAAGGAAGATAGGTTTGGGCTTTGGCATTGTTTTGTTTTTTTGTTGCAATGCTGATAAAAGTTCCGTAAGAGGTTTTTTGCTTTGCAATTCCCGTAATCCCGGTGTGTTTGGCGAGCTGACATTTACCACAAAATAATCTACATAAGGATACAAGTCGTCAAAAGCCGTCAGGTAATCTTGAGTAGCTTGTTCGTTGGGAGTAACTTTGTTTTTCCCGATATTGCCGCCGATTATTACGGGTGTTTTCTTTTTGGCAAGTCTTTTAACAGCATCTTTGCTGCCTTTGTTGTTGAAGCCCATACGGTTAATTAGAGCTTTGTCGGTAACGAGACGGAAAAGCCTTGGACGTGGATTGCCGGGTTGCGGTTTGGGGGTGAGAGTGCCTATTTCTATGTGCCCGAAGCCGAGCGACCCAAGTGCGTCAAAAACTTCTGCATCTTTGTCCAGCCCTGCTGCAATTCCAATGCGGTTTTGGAAAGTAATGCCTGCTACTGTAACCGGAGAGTCGTATTTATGGGACAGCTTGTAGTTGAGTTTCAGCAATGGTGTAACAGCCTGAAAGATTTTCAGAAATCTGAATACCAGCGAATGTGCACATTCGGGGTTGAGCAGGAAAAACAGCTTGCGTATCAATGATTTATATAGCATAATCCGGGTTTGAGATTTTTTACAAAGTTACCTTTTTGATTTTAATTTTTTGTTAAGAAATAGAATTTTGTTTGGTAGGAAATTTTGCTTAAAGAAGCAGTTTGACAAAAATTGTTTTATTTTGCAAAAAGAAATAAATAATGTATGGAAACTATTTTTCACACTATACC
>JALWKH010000213.1 GCA_026996635.1 Bacteroidales bacterium
AATTGAACCGCCCAAGGAAGCTTTTCACGATGTGGAGACTTCATCTACAATGTTTTATCCTGTTTATTTCAATCAAAGACAAGGAGTGGTAAATTTATCATCTGTTGAACCCGGAGATTTTGTTGTAGTGGAATATACATTAAAAAGTAAACCTAAAACAGTTTTTTCTAAAATAGAAACTTTTAAAGGCGAAGATCCCATATTACATAAAAAGTTGGAAATCAGAAAGCCAACAACGTTATTTCTGAATTTTCTGCCAACGGATAAAAATATAGAATTTTATCAAGCGGGTGTTAACTTTGTATGGGAAGTTGAGAATATGCCTGCTATGAAAGCCGAAAAGAACAGACCTTGGTTTCCTTATTATAAACCATCGGTTTTGATTACTGCTGCTCAAAGTTGGAAAGATGTTGCAAACCGTTTTTTTGGTATGTTGGCAGACAAGAGTTATGAGAATAATCCCGAGATAAAAAAGATAGCAAAGGTTTATAAATATTCCAGGATGCCAGATGAAGCGAAGTTGAAACAAATTTACAATTATGTTCATGATAATTTTATGTTCCAATATTCCGACAAGGATAACGGTTTTGTACCACAGCCTGCAGACGTTGTGTTGAAAAATAAATACGGTTCTCCCAAAGAACTTACCGCACTGTTTATGGCAATAGTAAAGGAAGCCGGAATAATGGGGGTAGAACCGGTTTTTGTTACCGATGCTCCGCTTGATAAGATTAATAATTTTGTTGTGCCGTCTGTTTTTTATTATCCCGGGGCTTATTACAGGGGTAAGGTTTTGGATTTTTCAGACAAGTATGTCTCTTTTGGAGATCCTAATACAGACAGAGGATTTTTATTGTTTAAAAACGGAATGGTAAAGCGAATAAAATCCGACGGCTCACCTGTATATACAGCTGATGTAAATGTTACCGTATCGGAAAAAAATAATGCAGCAATTGATTTTTCATATACATACAAAAAAAGCGCGGCATCAAATATTTTATGGCTGAAAAGTGAGACGGAAAAAAACAGAGAGATTTATTTTAATAAATATTTTATTGACGATACTCGTTTGGTGTTTACACAATCTCCTGAATTTACGGGATTGAATTCTTTTGTTTCTGATGTAAAAGTCAAATTTTCTGCAAAGATTGATCATTTTCTTACTAAGCAGAAAGACTATATGTACTTTTCACTGCCGAATGCCAAGCAAGTGGATGTTGTTACTCCGGGTAAGGATAGAGAGTCACCGTATTTTTTCAGAGGTGATATAAATGTTAAGGAAACTTTTCAAATAAGCGGTTTGCCGGGTAGTATGATAATGATAAAACCTACACAAGAAGTTAGTTACAGCCTTGAAGTTGACGGTAAAAAATTGCTTTATGACTTGAAAGTTTTGTTCCAAGGTGATAAAATGACGGTGACAAGACGAATTTATATTCCTTCTTGCATAGTTCCGCCTGAAAAATACAAAGCTTTTTCGGAGTTTATAGCAAAAGTTACCAATGTGGCAAATTCAATGATTTTTTTGAAGTACAATCCTAAAAAGTAATGGTATAGCCTTTAAACATAAGAAAATAATGTTGTTTTATACAGGTTTCTTCTTTTTTTGTTATGCATGCTATTTTGATTGTGTGCAAATCTTCTTATATGTGAAAATACCTTAACTTTATAGCAACTAAATTTTGGGTATTTATATGAAACTTAAGATTATAACTTTATTGATATTTGTTGCTTTTACCTCAATGGTCGATGCGCAAAAAAAACATACGATTAGCGGGTATGTAAGGGATGCAAAGTCTGGAGAATCTTTATATGGAGCAACTGTTTATGTTAAAAGTTTGGGCAAAGGTGTTGTTACTAATCAATACGGTTTTTATTCCCTTACACTTCCGGACGGTAAATATAAAATTACAGCGTCTTTTATCGGATACGAAGACTTTAGCAAAGAACTGATTTTGAATAAGGATATAAAACTGAACATAGAACTTTCTCCTAAAGTATTTATGACGAAAACCGTTGTAGTAAAATCCGAACGTCCGGACAAAAATGTGAAAAGCGTACAAATGAGTGCCGTAAAAATTCCTGTTTCCGAGATAAAAGAAATACCCGTATTGTTTGGCGAGGTGGATGTTTTGAAAACGATTCAATTGTTGCCCGGTGTCCAATCGGGAGGGGAAGGAAGCACAGGCTTTTATGTACGTGGTGGCGGACCTGACCAAAATTTGATAATACTTGACGAGGCAGTGGTTTACAACGCTTCGCATTTGTTCGGCTTCTTTTCAGTATTTAACGGTGATGCGGTAAAAGATGTAAATCTCATAAAAGGCGGTATGCCCGCTAAGTATGGTGGTCGGCTGTCTTCGGTGCTTGATATTACAATGAAAGAAGGTAATATGAAAGAATACCACGCCCAAGGAGGTATCGGACTTATTGCATCAAGGCTTACTGTAGAAGGTCCTATCAAAAAGGATACTGCTTCTTTTATTGTTTCCGGGCGTAGAACTTATGCAGATGTGCTGCTGAAAACATTTTTGCCTGATGGTACACGTGCAAAAGATATGGGATATTACTTTTATGATTTCAATGCTAAGGTAAATTATAAATTCAGTGATAAAAACAGGCTTTATTTGAGTGGGTATTTCGGCAGGGATGTTTTTGCTTTCAACAGTAAAAAGTCAGGTTTTGATGCAAAGATACCTTGGGGAAACGCTACAACTACCATTCGTTGGAATCACTTGTTCACCAATAAGTTATTTATGAACTTAACAGGTATTTATACAGATTACCGTTTTAGTTTCGGGGCGGTGCAAGACGATTTTGAAATGAAATTGTTTTCGGGTATTACAGATGCTTCATTAAAGGCAGATTTTACTTACTTGCCTAATATACGGCACAAAGTAAATTTTGGTGGTCAATACATTTTTCACGATTTCAAACCGCAAAGTTTATCGGCACGGGTGGGAGAAACAGAGATTGATATATCCGGCATAAAAGACCAGTATGCCAATGAGTTTGCATTGTATATCAGTGATGATTTTGACCTTACGGAAAAATTGAAAATAAATGCCGGTTTAAGACCTACATTGTTTCAGCAGTTAGGACCATACGACAGATATATTTTAGGACCAATGGGAGAACCGAAGGATACAATTCATTATGATTTTTTTGAGAATGTGGTAACTTATCTCAGAGCCGAGCCGCGTTTTTCACTGCGTTATACTTTGAATGAAAAGTCGTCGGTAAAAGCCTCATACACACAAAATTATCAATATGTGCATTTGGCAACATTGTCGGGTGCATCAATGCCTACTGATATGTGGGTGCCCAGCTCAACCAGGGTTAAACCGCAATTCAGTGTGCAATATGCGGCAGGATATTTCAGAAATTTTTTGGATAATAACATTGAGACTTCCGTAGAAGCGTATTACAAACACATGTATCACCAAATTGAATACAAAGACGGGGCTTTCCCGGGTGAGAATGTAGGGCAGAATGAGGATAACAGTTTTGTGTTCGGGGAAGGCGAATCGTTTGGTATAGAGTTTTTTGTTAGGAAGAACGAAGGCAGGTTTACCGGGTGGATTGGTTATACTTTGTCAAAGACAACCAAGTTTTTTCCCGATTTGAACGAAGGAAAGCCTTTTCCCGCCAAATACGACCGACGACATGATTTATCCATTGTAACCAATTATAAAATAAGTGACAGGCTCACAGCTTCCGCTGTTTTTGTTTATGCTACAGGCAATGCCGTAACCTTGCCGCTTGCTTATTATATAATTGATTATCACATGGTTGTTGAGTATATGGCAAGAAATTCGTACAGAATGGAACCGTACCACAGGCTTGACCTTTCGCTAACTTTATATCCTAAAAAGAAGGAAGGTCGCAAATTTGAGTCTTATTGGAATTTCTCCATATACAATGTTTATAATCACAACAATCCTTATTTTATTTATTTTGATCACGAGGGCAGTTTTTATGACGGGACTTTGGTTACAAAGGCATATCAAGTGTCTTTGTTCCCTGTGTTGCCTTCGATAACTTGGAACTTTAAATTTTAAGGTTATGAAAGTTTACAGATTTATATACCTGGCGGTTTTATCTGTTTTGCTTATCTCTTGTGAGCAGGAGGTAATAATAGATTTGCCGGAATACAAGCCTAAACTTGTTGTGGAAGGTTATAT
>JALWKH010000214.1 GCA_026996635.1 Bacteroidales bacterium
TAATTTGGCAGGTACGCCCAAGTAAACATTTTTAAGACCGTATTGTCCGTCGAGGTATGCACATGTAGGCAATATTCTTTTTTGGTCTTTGATGATAGCTTCTACCATTTGTGCAATTGCATTACCCGGAGCATACCAAGCTGATGTGCCGAGCAAGTTAACTATTTCGCCACCGCCTTTTTGTGTTCTCTTTATGATTTTATCTATGGTTTCTTTGTCCATAAGTTGTGTAAGAGGTATTCCCGATACAGTTGTGTATCTTGGTAGAGGTACCATTGTGTCGCCATGACCACCCATTAGTAATGCTTGAATATCTTTTACGCTTACGTTTAATGCTTCCGCAATAAAAGCCCTGTATCTTGCCGTATCGAGCACACCTGCCATGCCGAATACTTTGTTGTGAGGTTTCTTTGATGTGAGTGATGCTGTATAAGTCATTACGTCAAGAGGGTTTGAAACTACCAAGATGATGGCATCGGGTGAATATTTTACTACATTCTCGGTAACGGTTTTTACAATACCGGCGTTTATCGAAATCAAATCGTCGCGGCTTTGCCCCGGTTTGCGAGGTACGCCTGCTGTGATAACAACAACATCTGAATTTGCTGTTTTCGAATAATCGTTTGTTGTACCGATGATTCTTGAGTCTGACAAACGGATTGGAGCACTTTCCCAAATATCAAGGCCTTTTCCTTCTGCCCTGTTTTCTACTACGTCGAGCAATACTATTTCATTTGCAACTTCTCTTTGTGCAAGTACATCTACTGCTGTTGCACCTACATTACCTGCACCGATTACTGATACTTTTGACATGGTTTTAAATTTTTTTGGTTTACTTTTCAAAGTTATATATAAAAATGAATTGGAATAATGTTATCGGGAATTTTTTGAATTATTTTTTCAAACAAAATAATTTTTCACGATCGCTTATGTTTATGTGGCTGTTAATCAGTGTATTGTGTGGTTACTTGTATTTTGTTCTGTTTTGTTTCCTTCGCCAGAAATACATCAAAATTGCCACTATTGTAAGCCCCAAATATTTTAAGGATGAAGGAATACCGCGGTGCATCGCATCATCTATCGTAATAACAATGCCGGCTATGCTTACAAACAGCCAAATGTATTCCAATATTTTAGCAAATGTTTTTATCATAATGGTTTAATTTGTCGCGGTACTGTCGTTTACATATACCGTACCCCTTATTTTTTTTATTTTGTAATGTTCAAAATATTGATCTGCCTCAAAGCCTGTTCCGTAAATGATTTCGTCTTCGGTTTCTATTTTCACATTTTTGTCTGAATAAATAATTTGTTTTTCCTGGTTCCAAAAAATTTGTTCCGCATAAAGTTTTTCTCCTTTCCGGTTTTGAGCTTCTACATTGCCTTTGGCTTCCCATAGCTTATCTTCGGGGAGGTATTTGGCATAGTTTGCTTTTATGTATGATTCTACTTGTGGGTAATCGGGGAAATAATGTATGGCGTAAATGCCTTTGGGGAAAAGCACATAATTTTTTTCTTTGGTGTTGTATTTTATCATTTCTGGGGCAGTAAGCCTGAAAATTACTTTTGCCGAATCGCTGCGGTAAATTGTGATGTTTTCTGCCGTAAATTCCGGATATTCAATGTGAGTGGTGAGTTTTTTCACTTCTTCCATATCGTTCTTGCAAGAAGTAAGTATGATTAGAACCAGTAAAATATAAAATTTGAAGTGCTTCATTTATTACGGCAATATTTTTTACAAATTTACCACAAAGTTATACAAAGTACGGTAATTGTGGTGTTTTATTTTAATACGAATGAATCGCATACAAATTAATCTCACGATAAAATCGTGCGGTAACACGGGGAATTTTGATTTAAGAATATCGAATAATGAACAACGAATGATGAAGTTAACTTCTAAAATAATATTCAATATTGGAGATTCGATCTTCTTTTTTCCTACTTGAGAGCACGTTCCGAATATGTTTCGGGAGAGGATTAAGGTGGGTGACTGGTAATTAAACGGGCTTTAGCCTGTTTATAATTTATTCAAAAATACCACATTTTATGATTAGCCCCGCCATTTATGGTGGGGAAATAAAATGAATAAAAATACCGTACCGGCTTTAGCCTTAGCCCTTTATGTCCGGGGCTAAAGTTCCCTTGGCGGTATATCATCGCACAACGCCTTAAAAGGCGGTGCTATTCATCTTGATTTTATTGCAGGGCTCCTGCATAAATCTACTTATCGGCGGACTTTTCATCGCATTCGCAGATGTTTTGCCATTCACGCCACAGCAACCTCGCCATTTTGACCTGTCCAAACGCACTACGGCAGTCGCTATTTAGCAGTAAATCAAACCATTAGCAAATTATTACATTGATTCATTAGCACATTCTCTTAACTTCTTAACTACCTTAATGTTTGAAAAAAAAAATTAACTAACAACTAACCACTAATCATTATTCATTCTTTTCCTATTTTTTCTCTTTTTTGCCGAAAGAGTAGCGGATGCCTGCGTTTAGTGAAAAGAAAAATGTTTTGTAATAATACGGGTCGTTTATGATTAGGTAGTGGGTTTCGTAAGAAAAGATCCAAGAGTAATACGAGTCAAGATTTAAACTAACCGAAAGGTTATCGTTTAATTTATAAAATGCTCCTACATTAAGTCTGACGGGTACTCCAGTGTAATGCTCTTTAATGGGATACTCTTCATAGAGGCATTTTGTGTAAATGTAAGTTAATCCCGTGCCTAAACCTACTATTATGTTTATTTTCTTGTCCGGAAAAAAATAAAAAAGGTGGCTTACAGTTGTGTTGAACACCATTGTAAGGTTGTTTGTCATCTCGGAATATAGTCTGCCGTAAGATTGTGCCAGTTGCAAGCCGTATTTACGGGTTATGTTTTTTGAGATGCCTATCCATACATTTTCATAGCCGGTGTGGTTCTTGTAAAACCTATATGGTGAAAAGAGTTTACCTGTATTAAGCTCTATGATTAAACTTTTGTCGGTTGCTGTATTGCTTTTGTTTTCTTGTGAATAGCCGCAAGTTACGAACAATGCAAAAAGTATAAAAATAACTCCTTTTTTCATTTTTAATTGTTTTTATTCAGTTACGAACACACTATCGGTAACGGCAGAAAATACATTGCCTTTGTCATCTTCTATTTCTACTTTGAATTGGATTTTTTTGTTGAGTTCGGGTAAGTGGATAAAATGAATTCTAATAGGAGAATAACCTGCTTCAAAATTAGTACCGGTACAATAATTTGAATTATGTTGAATATAATAATCTCCAAGCGAACTGAATACTTGCTGGTTGTAAAAAACTCTAAAAAATTTAATTTGATTTATAAAAAATTTCTTATCTATTTTGTTTGTATCGTAAACTTCTTGTGCTGCAACTATTTTTCCAAACAAATTCACTTCTATAAATAATTTAGAATATTTTACAGAATCAGGTGATTTATGGGTTGTAACTAAAAGCCTGTTCCGTTATCTATCCAAGTTGTGTCCATCTCAAAGTTATTAGCTGTTATTTTTGTCAATATATAATAGTTCTCCAATTCTGTATCTGGAGAAAAATTGTTACGGCATCCGATGAGAAATGTTATTGTTGTTAATAAATAAAGTGTTTTTTTCATTGCTTTACAATTTTTTGTTGATAAACATTATTGTTTGATATGAATTTTACGACATAAATTCCATCCGGTTGACTAGATAAATTAAGTTTAAAATTGTTGGTTTTGGGGTACATTTTCAAAATTAGTTCACCGAGAACATTATAACTTGGATAACGGTGTTGTGAAGGTTGTATTGTATGAATAATTTGTCTTGCCTCTGTAGAATCTACAAATTCGGCAGAAAATGATAATTTACTTATCAACAATACCCAAAAGATTATCCTCTTCATAATTTTTAATTGTTTTTATTCAGTTACAAACACACTATCGGTAACGGCAGTAAAAACATTGCCTTTGTCATCTTCTATTTCTACTTTGAACCGGATTTTTTTGTTAAGTTCGGGTAAAAAGTTAAAATAAATTTTTATAGGTGAATACCCCAAAGGTTCTTTATAATATGATTTTGATATATAATGACCTCTTTTGTCTTTGAAAAAAACAGTAAAGTCGCTGTAATTTAATAGTTTGCCGTTTGTGTAAATATTAAAATTTTGTATTTTAT
>JALWKH010000215.1:0-2903 GCA_026996635.1 Bacteroidales bacterium
TAAAAAGACAACTGATGTCGGATGTTGAACTCGGTATTTTTTTGAGCGGCGGTATTGATTCTGCCATTGTTGCAAAAATTGCATCTCAACATTACGGCAGCGGAAAAATAAAAGCCTTTACCATAGGTTTTGACGGAGAATACAACGAAGATGAAATAAACGATGCTTCCCAAACAGCAAAAATATTGGGACTTGAACATATTTACAAAAAAATTACTTTCAGCGACTTTCTTACAACTTTGGAAGAAACAACACAAATTGTTGAAGAACCGCTTGCAACAACATCGGTTATCCCACTGTATTACCTTGCTGGAATGACCTCGGAATATGTAAAAGTCGTATTGACCGGTCAAGGAGCCGACGAACCGCTTGGTGGTTATGCCAGGTACAAAGGTGAATTACTAAGAGACATGTACCCGGCTTTTCTTTTCAAACTTTTGCCTTATTTTATAAAACTTTCAGGAACTAAAAACGAACAATTATTAAGGTCTGCATATTCATTATCTGAAAACAATGATATTCAAAGGTTTATAAAAATATACACGGTTTTTACGCCGCATGAAATTTTAAAACTTACCGGAATTAAAGAAAAACTTTCATCGGAGGCAATCTCCTATATGTATAACGTATTGGGACTTAGCATAAAAAAACACGGTGTAGAAAAAATGATGTCTTTGGATATGAGAATGAATCTTGCAGATGATTTGCTCATTTACACGGACAAATTAACAATGCATTACAGCCTTGAAGCAAGGGTTCCGATGCTGGATTTGGAATTGACAAATTTTATTGAATCACTACCCTACCAATACAGACTTTCCGGCAAGCAATCAAAGATAATTCACAAAGAATATGCAAAAAAAATATTGCCTGATGAAATAATAAACCGCCCTAAAAAGGGATTCCAATCTCCAACAAAAACCTGGTTTAAGCAATACAACTCTAAAATAAAAAAACTGCTTTTATCAGAAAGTTCATTTACCGATTTGTTTGATAAAAATGAAGTAGAAACAATTTTAAATCAACACCTGCAAGGCTACAACCGCGAAAAACAAATATTTTTGCTGCTGAGTATGTTTTACCTGCTCAAATAAATTACCCGTATTTTACCAA
Organism: Bacteroidales bacterium; assembly: GCA_026996635.1. Taxonomy (GTDB): domain Bacteria; phylum Bacteroidota; class Bacteroidia; order Bacteroidales; family JALTDM01; genus JALTDM01. The sequence continues at coordinate 1,114 of JALWKH010000215.1, forward strand.
AATATCCACTATCCTTTCAGCCGTATGTCCGTCCCACAATTCCGGACGGGTCGGTTTTCTCTCTTCTGCCAAAGTCTTGTAAAATTCTTCCCTGATGCGTTCCACATTATTCCCGACCAAAACAGATGCTCCGCCGTATTCTTTTAAAGTAACAGGGCGTTCTGTGTTCCATCGCAATGTAAGACAAGGTACTCCTAGCACTGTAGCTTCTTCTTGTAATCCACCGCTATCAGTCAAAATCATTTTCGCTTCCATATTAAGCCTCAAAAGTTCGTGATATCCTAGCGGATGAAGCAACAAAACATTTTTGAAAGAAACTATTTCATTCCACAAACCGAATTCTTCCAATCTTTTTCTCGCACGCGGATGTATAGGCCACAAAACAGGATATTTTTCCGACACTTCATTTTTTATAAACGAAATGATTTGCGAAAAGATTTCTTTATTATCAACATTAGAAGGCCTGTGAAGTGTTAGAATTATGTAATTTAAGGGAGAAATTTGTGGTATTTTTTGTTCTTGCAACAAAATATTTTCTCTGATTATTTCATCGGGATTCAACTTTTCGGCTTTATGTCTTTCATTTTCAAGTGTATCTATCATAATATTCCCCACAAACTTAATTCTTTCCGGAGGAACACCTTCTTTCAACAAATTTTCATTTGAAATCTTATCCGGAGTAAAAAGCAAATCTGCAAGCCTGTCAGCAACAAGCCTGTTTACTTCCTCGGGCATTGTAATGTCTCCTGATCTCAACCCTGCCTCAATATGAGCTAAATTTACATGTTCTTTTTTTGCAGTTATTGAGCCTGCACACACTGCATTTACATCTCCAACCACTATCACCCAATCAGGTTTATGTGCTCTTATTACCTTTTCCAAAGCTATCATCGTATTGCCGACCTGCTCGGCATGCGTACCGGAACCTATCTCTAGGTGGATATCGGCAGGCGGTATATTCAATTCATCAAAAAATTTTTGCGACATCCTTATATCGTAATGCTGGCCTGTGTGCACCAACAAATGCTCTATTTTTTTATCCGAATTTGCATTATGCTTTTCTATTGATCGTATAAACGGTGCAATCTTCATAAAATTTGGCCTCGCACCTACTACTGACATTATTTTCATAATTTACCCGTTACCATTTTATAATAAAAACTTACCAATACCTTTTGCCTTTTTATTCTGGTCGGTTGACTAAGCAACCTGTAAAACCACTCTAAACCCAAATTTTGAAAAAACTTTGGAGCCCTTTTTACTTTACCCACATACACGTCGAAACTACCACCAAGCCCCATATACAAAGCCTTATGATGCTTTATCAATTCATCCATCAAATACTCTTGGCGTGGCGTTCCTTGTGCAACAAATACCACATCCGGCTTTTTGTTGGCCAAATCTGCAATAAGTTCTTCTCTTTCCCCCCCCTTCAAAAAACCGTTACGATAATTTAAAATCCTAATGCCCGGAAACTGATTTTTAAGTTTTTCAACTGTTTTATTTATCACTTCATCGGTAGATCCAACCAAATAGAAAGTTTTTTCTTGGTAAAATTCTCTTACAATATCCAGCCAAAATTCACTTCCCGGAATACGGATAACATCTTCATAACCTTTTCTTTTCAATGCTTTTACAGCCCCTATTCCGTCGGCATATCCGATATTATCATTTATGATTGCGGCAAGTTTTTCATCCTTTTTCACAATTTTTTCGGCATTAACAGCAACAAGTATTTGCTTTTTATCTTTGATAAAATCCAAAAACTGCTTTCGTGAATTAAAAGTATG
>JALWKH010000215.1:2913-4160 GCA_026996635.1 Bacteroidales bacterium
CAACTGATATTTCCTAAACGAACTTTTTCCATAAAACCCTTTTACCCGAATTTTACCGTTTTTTCAAAAACAAATTTTCCGCCGGACTTCTGCAAAATTACCGCACCCGGCTTTTTCCCTTCTTCAAAACTACCGAACTCGCTGCTGAAACCCATTGCCTCTGCCCCGTTGGCAGTCGCTGCAAACAAAACAGTTTCCTCATCAAATCCCGCATGCAAAAGTAAATTTATTTCTTTGACTATATCAAGGTCATCATTGGTTGCAAGGCTGTCAGTGCCGACAAGTAATTTATCCTCAAAGCCTGTAAAAACCTTAACATCAGGCAGTTTACCCTCAACCTTTAAGTTTGAAGCAGGACATAAAACAAAATAAGGATTTTTGATTTTTTTAGTTATTGCCTCCAAATCAGTTTTATTTGCAAAAGTATTGTGAACAAAAAGCACGGTAGGCACTTCTTCCGTAAGCGTTACGGCAAAGTCTGTGGCACTTATCCAATTCTCATAAGGCAACTCTTCCGAAAAACTTTTCAACACTTTTTCAAACTCATTTGGCTTGCCGCTAAACAAAAGTTTTTCATACCTGCCTTCAAGAAAATGGATAGTGGTAACAGGTTGCCCTGCTAATTTTCCCATTAACTGCTCATACAACACTACCGATAAAGAATATGTAGAATGAGGTGATAACCAAGCTGTTAAATTATTTTCCTTAAACTTTTGTTGCAAAGTAATTGCGTAATCAATACGACTTCCTGCCACATCAGGTTTTAAGCCGTAAACTTCTGCAAAATTCACATATTTTATGCGTGATTCTTTTTTAATCTCAAGCGTTAAATCCGTATTCATAATATCTGCGGCAAGCACCACTCCCCTGTCATACATCAATCTGTCATAAAACTTTGCCGTTTCAACCTTTTCTTCTATGCCTGCATCTTCCTTTTCCGCCATATACGCCACAAAGTCGTGCAAACCCTCAAATTTTTCCTTTTTCTGCCTCAAATAAGACAATTCCAAATGCAAGTGTGCATTCACAAATCCGGGCAACATATATCCCGCATAAAATTCCAATCCGGCAGGCTCTTTTTCCGCTTCATAATCATCTGACACCTGCAAAACAGTTCCATTATCGTCAAAAACAACATAACCGTTTTTTATCCAAGGTTTGCCCCTGACACCCGTAAAAATATAATTAGCCCCTATTTTCCTCATTCTTTTTCTTATAAATATAGTTAAACCTTTGCGGTCTGGTTC
>JALWKH010000216.1 GCA_026996635.1 Bacteroidales bacterium
CCATTACACCGTATTGGGCAGACCATTCGGCATTTGACTCATATTCATTTTTAATTGAAGCAAACGGAAAAAGTTTGTTTTATTCAGGCGATTTTCGTGCTCACGGCAGAAAAGCCGGTGTTTTTTGGTGGTTTACTCATAATGCTCCACAAAATGTGGATTATCTGCTTCTTGAAGGAACTACAATCAGCAGAAGCGACAAACCTTTTAAAACAGAAAGCGAAATTGAAAATGAATTTGTTAAAGTTTTTAATCAACACGGAAAAATCAACTTGGTTTATACTTCAGGTCAAAATATTGACAGATTAACATCAATTTACAAAGCTTGTAAACGGACAGGAAAAATAATGGTTGTTGATGTTTATGTGGCAAAAGTTTTGAAAGAATTATCAAAATTTGCAAATATCCCCTACCCTTCGGACAATTTCAGCGAAATAAAAGTAATGTTTCCGTATTACACCAGTCGCAAATTAAGCAGAGAAGGAAATGAAGAAGTTTTATACCAATTTAAAAATTTCAAAATCACAAAAGAAGAGATAAGCGAGCAATTTGAAAAAATCGTGATGCTTGTAAGACCTTCTATGCAAAAAGATTTAGAAAGAATAACCGGAATTGATAGCGGTAATCTGATTTATTCAATGTGGGATGGTTATTTGGAAAAACCTGTCACAAAAAAGTTCATTGATTATCTCTCAAACAGAAGGTTCAAATTGTACAAAATACATACAAGCGGACATGCTGACATAAAAGCATTAAAAGAAATGGTAGAAGCAATAAAACCGAAAAAAATTGTTCCTATTCACACCTTTGAAGGAGATAAATACAAAAATATATTTAACGAACCGATTGTAGAATTAAAAGATAACGAAACCGTAGAAATATAATGTTTGAAAAATGGCATATATAAAATTTTGGAAAAGAATAAAAATTTTCCCGGGTGTTTATCTGAATATCGGGAAAAACGGAATATCTATATCATTTGGTCCAAGAGGTGTTAAATTCACTATCGGAAGTAAAGGAAAAAGATTCTCCGCCGGAATACCCGGAACAGGTATTTATTATGTTGACCAAAAAAACAAATCAAAAAAGAAAACTAAAAAATCAAATAAAAAGATTTAACAATTAATGATATTTTGTACAATTTAAAAAGTAAATAAAAATGGCAAAACGAAGAAGAAGAAAAAAGAAAGAAGACTCCGGATGTGCAGGTATATTGTTCTTAATCTTATTGGCACTTTTAGTCTTGGCAATAGGTTTATCACTAGTGGCTATCCCAATAGTTGCCGTAGGTGGTGCTATTTACTATTTTTTCCCGTTTTGGAAAAAACGAAAAAAAATAAAAGGCACTTTATCAGACTTTTGGCTTAATGAATATGAAAAAGAACGCTTCAGAACAACTTACAATAAGGTTGTGGAAGCTAGATCAAACATTTATAAAGCAAATAGAATCGGAGATGAGGAAGGGATTCCAAGAAAAAAAGATGGCACTTTTGTACTCAGAGGCAGAAGAGCTAAAGAATTACAAAACTTTATAAATTCTAACAGAGAAATTGTTTACGATAATAACTCTATTCTTTACCAATTAGAAAGTCTTCCTCAAAAACGATGGCTTGAGTTTAGGGAAATTTATGTGCGTTTTTTCAAATTTTATTATGCAGCCATAGCTTGGTTTATTACAGCAGAATATTTGATTTCTCAAAATTTTTCCAAATATTCCGAAGGATTTGCAGTATTGGCCAGATTTCCGGTAGATTTAATAAAAATGTTTTTATCATTCTTTAACAAAACCAAATCTTACCAAAATCCTGACTTTTATACACAATGGGAAATTTTACTTATTTCCGGCGGAATTGCAATATTAACTTATTTTATAGTTTCAAAGGTTGCAAAAATTTATTTAAAAAGAGTTACACCGTTTCCACCCGAGGTGGATGCAGATAATTATGATAAATACTGATTACAAATAAGCCTTATGAAACAAAATAGATTCAAACTTTTAGAAATTAGACATTTGAGGTATTTTCATTCTTTACATATGTGTAGTATTTTGATTACATAGTTTGTTTTAGGCAATTTATTCTTTCAAATAAATATTAAATTTGCCTTTCAATTTTATTGAGAATTTTTGCAGTTTAATTTAAAGAAAATGCACATTACCCTTTTTGAAAAATTCAATGTTTGGCGGATAAAGAACATCAGCGACAAGAATTTCATCTACATTCTTAGCATTATTATCGGATTACTGGGTGGGGTAATTGCAGCTTTAATTAAAAATCTTGTCCACTTAATCAGAACACTGCTAACAAGTTCGTTTTCCATAGATTACGGTAATTTTTGGTACATTGTTTTGCCTGCTATCGGTATCACTCTTTCCGTACTGTTTATGCGTTATATTTTGCGAAAATGGGTCGGCGACGGTATTCCTTCGGTATTGCACGCAATTTCCCGCAAAAACGGAATCATGGACTCTCACAACATGTATTCGTCCATTGTTACAAGCTCTCTTACAGTTGGTTTCGGGGGATCTGTCGGGTTGGAAGGTCCCACTGTTGCAACAGGTGCGGGCTGGGGTTCAAACATTGCCAAACTGCTCAGACTCAGCTATAAAGACACGCTTATAATTCTCGGTGCGGCAAGTACCGCAGCAATGTCGGCTATTTTTAAAGCACCGATAACAGGTATTGTTTATGTGCTGGAAATCATTATGCTTGACCTGAATTTAACTTCACTTATGGCATTACTTCTTTCTAGCTCAACAGCGGTATTAACCTCCTTTGCATTATTGGGTAAAGATGTTTTGTATCCAGTAAATATAAATTATCATTTGGACTATAATCATGTTCCATATTTCATTTTATTGGCAGTTTTCAGCGGCTTTTTCAGTTTATATTATTTCAAAACATATGTAGGTATTACCAAGTTTTTTAGAACTTACCTTACTAAGTGGTATTACCGCCTTCCTGTAGGCACAATTCTTTTAGGTAGCGTGATTCTTATTTTCCCTGCTTTATACGGTGAAGGTTACGAATCGATAAACTCTGCATTGAACGGCGATTATATGCACTTATTCGAAAAAACTTTCTTCTATAACCTAAACTCGAATTTCAGCGTTGTGCTACTAATAATCTTAGGAGTGGTATTGTTCAAAGTTGTTGCAATGACTTTGACATTTTCGGCAGGAGGTATCGGCGGCGTATTTGCCCCTACCCTGTTTGTCGGATCGCATCTGGGACTTGGCTTTGCATTGGCATCAAACCATTTCTTGGGCACACATTTTGACCCGACAATTTTTGCTCTTCTCGGTATGACGGGAATGATATCCGGTGTATTGCACGGACCGCTTACAGGTATGTTTCTTATCGCAGAAATTACAAGTAGTTACAATATGTTTTTACCGCTAATGATAGTAAGTGCAACTTCTTTTTTTATTGTCAGAATATTCAATAAATACTCAATTTACACTTATCAGCTTGCAAAACGCGGAGAACTTATAACGCACAACAAAGATAAATCCGCACTCCAAATGCTGGAAATAGAAGAATTGCTGGAAACAAACTTCAGAACCATAAAAAGTGATTACACACTTGGCCAAATAGTTAAAGAAGTGGAACAATCTACCCGTAACCTTTTTCCTGTTCTAGACGACAACGGCAATCTTGAAGGTATTGTAGTATTGGACGACATCAGGAAAATTATGTTCAAACCCGAGTATTACGACAAGGTAAGAGCAAAAGATGTTATGCTGAAACTTAAAGAAAATGAAATTGTTGACATCGATAAAGACAATATGGAAGAAGTCGTAAACAAATTCAACACCACAGGCCATTATAACCTGCCCGTAGTAAAAAACGGCAAATATTTGGGCTTTCTATCACGAGCCAATGTGCTTACTTCTTACCGCAAACTTATCAACTTATTTTCGGGAGAATAATTTGACATCATCCTATCACCTAAATCGTAAACATTTAAATTCCAAACAAAAAGATCAATTTACTTAAAACACTCGACAGTCCAAAAGATTTTTATTGTGTTAATTTAAGATTAAATTCAAAAAAGTAATCAGTCGTTGAATAACAAAAAAGTAGGGCAACCAAAATGAGTTACCCTACGATCGGTCCAAAGCAGAACCCTGGGCCGAATAAAAGA
>JALWKH010000217.1 GCA_026996635.1 Bacteroidales bacterium
GTGTGGATATGTCCAAATACAAAATTGAAAGGATACCGACTTTCATTATTTATGATAAAAGCGGCAAAGAACTCGGCAGGATTGTGGAGTCGCCGCGATATACATTGGAAAAAGATTTGCTGGAAATATTGAATAAAGATGCCAAAGAATAGAAAATTACTGAACGAGGAACTAGGACGCAAAAGCATAGAAGATTTTAAGAAAAGCAAAAAGATTCCCGTTGTATTGGTTTTGGATAATATCCGCAGTGCATTGAATGTAGGTTCGGCGTTCAGAACGGCAGATGCTTTTTTGGTGGAAAAGATTTATTTATGCGGGCTGACTACTACGCCTGAAATCAACCTAAAAGAAATTCACAAAACGGCTCTCGGTTCCGAACAGTCTGTTGATTGGGAACACGCAGACGATACTATTGAGCTGGTAAAAAGGCTGAAAGAACAAGGCTTTGTGATTGTATCGGTAGAGCAAGCCGAAAAAAAAGTGTTTTTGGATAATTTTGAACCGCAAGAAGATGTGAAATATGCTTTTGTGTTCGGCAATGAGGTAAAGGGTGTGATGCAAGAAGTGGTTGATTTGAGTGATGTGGTGTTGGAGATACCGCAAATGGGGCACAAGCATTCTTTTAATATTTCCGTGTCGGTCGGTATGGTTATGTGGCATTATGCCTGCAAAATGAGAATTTTTGACAAATATGGTAAATAGAGTAGTGATATTGGGTCCTGCATACCCGTTGCGGGGTGGCATTGCAGATTTTAATCAAGCGTTGTGTGCCAATTACTTAAAAAAAGGGATTGATTGCAAAATAGTATCGTTTTCGCTTCAATATCCTTCAATGTTGTTTCCCGGGCAAACCCAATTTGTACCCGAAGGCACACCAAAGCCGGATATGGAAATTTATCCTTTGTTAAACTCAATAAATCCGCTGACTTGGGGTGCAACGGCAAAAAAAATTAAGTCACTCAAGCCTGATTATGTACTGTCATCATATTGGTTGCCGCTAACAGGCTTTTCAATGGCAAATGTGCTGAAAAAAATTAAAAAAGATATTACTACCATATCGTTGGCACACAATATTATACCGCACCAAAAAATGCCTTTTGATAAGGCTATTACAAAGTATTATGTAAAGCAAAATCGCGGTTTTGTGGTGCTGTCAGACGCTGTTTCCGGTGATTTGGATAAGTTTAACGACAAGGTGCCGCGTATTGTCGTTCCGCATCCGGTTTACGATATCTTCGGCAGTCCGGTGCCGAAACAGGAGGCTTTGCAAAAGTTAGGGTTACAAGATGGAAATTATGTGTTGTTTTTCGGCATTATCAAGCCTTACAAAGGACTGAAATATTTACTGCAAGCCTTTGCCGATGAAGATGTTAAGCAGTCGGGAGTGAAACTGATTATTGCAGGAGAATTTTACGAAGACGACAAGCCTTATAAAGAGTTGATAGAGAAACTCGGCATAGCTGACCGTGTGATTTTTCACGACAAGTTTATTCCGAACAGTGATGTGAAGTATTATTTTTCTGTTGCGGATGTGGTTGTACAGCCGTATTTGTCTGCTACCCAGAGCGGTATAACACAGGTTGCGTATAATTTCGGCAAGCCTATGATAGTTACCGATGTGGGTGGATTAAAGGAAATTGTATTGGACGGTAAAACGGGTTTTGTTGTACCGAAAGAAAACCCGCAAGCATTAGCCCGTGCTATTCGTGAATTTTACAAGGCAAGGCAGATAGTTGATTTTGAGGCTAATGTGAATGAGGCTAAAAAGAAATACAGTTGGGACAGTTTTACCGGTAAGGTGAATGATTTGTATGAAGAAGTCAGACTTTGACAGGGAGTTGGGAAGTTGTAAGGTCTGTCCGCACAGTTGCGGTACAAACAGGCTTGTTTCGGCAAAAGGGAGTTTTTGCAACACAGATGCGGGCTACAATATTTCTTCCATTACGCTGCACAGAGGCGAAGAGCCTGCCGTAAACGGTAAAAACGGAGTTTGCAACATATTTTTTTCGCATTGCAATATACAGTGCATCTATTGCCAAAATTATCAGATAAGCAAAAATTCACAAACGCAATTAGTTCGCAAGTATGATTTGGAAAGTGTTGTGCGAGAGGTTGTTGTGTGTTTGAAAAGACACAATACCGATAGAGTGGGGTTTGTTTCGCCTTCGCATAACTTAATGCAGGTAATTGTGCTTACGGAGGAGATTAGAAAAAACTTTGGTGACATTATAACCATTTACAATACAAATGCTTACGAAAAGCCTGAATACATCAGAAAATTGAAGGGATACATCAACATTTTTTTGCCTGACTTCAAATATTATTACAATGAATTGGGGCTAAAGTATTCCAAAGTGAAAAATTATTTCGATTACGCATCGGCTTCCATAGATGAGATGATAAAAATTGCGGGTGAGCCTGTGTTTGGCGAAAACGGGTTTATGCAGTCGGGGGTGATTATCCGTCATCTTATTTTGCCCGGAGAGGTGGAAAATTCGCTGAAAGTTTTGCATTATATAGCAAACACTTGGGGTAATGCGGTGTATTTATCCCTTATGGCTCAATATTATCCCGTGCTTAAAGTAAAGTATGACAACCTGAACAGGAAAATAACCGAAGACGAGTATAATGCTGTAGTACAAAAAGTTTTTGAACTCGGGTTTGAAAACGGGTGGATTCAAGAATTGGAAAGTGCAGAACACTATTTGCCTGACTTTGAAAAGGAAATGCCGTTTGAGTAAAATTTTGCTTATGATAAATAAAAAGCTAAAAGTCATAATTTTTGATATGAACGGGGTGCTGATAGACAGCAACACTTTTAATGCGAACCTGTTCCGTGAAATATTCGGCAGTTACAGTAAAGAAGCAGGGGAAAAAGCCGCTTATCATTATCTGCACAATGGCGGCATACCGCGGAAAAAGCGTATGGAAATGTATTTGAGGGAATTTGCCGGAGTAGAACCTACTGAAGAAGAAGTACAGAAAGTGCTAGACCGTTTTTCGGAATTGCTGAACCAAAGAATAAGCGAAATACCGCTTAAACACAATGTCCGTGAGTTGTTGGAAGAAAAGTACGGCAAATGCTTGCTTTTTGTGTCGTCGGGTGCGCTTGTGAAAGACGCTCGCAGGATTTTAGAGGCGAAAGGGATTTTGAAGTTTTTCAATGAAGTTTACGGGTCGCCGCAAACAAAAGATAAGCACATTGCGGAAATTTTGAAGAAATACGGTCTGAAAAACGATGAAGTGGTTTTTATCGGTGATTCCATTCACGACAAAGAAGCCGCAGACAAAATAGGTGTCAATTTTATCGGTATGATTACCGAAGAAAACACTTGGGAAGGTTTTGATATTCCGCTGTTGGCGGACATTGGCGAGGTGATGGAATTTGGTTGTTAATGTGGTAATTACTTAATGTGAGAATTTGTTAATTATTAAAATCCCGGTCAGAATTAAGCAAGTAGTGACAATATAATCGTGCGGAAACGAAAAATTTTGAAAACATATTCCTATTTAAGACTTTTTAATTGCCAATCCGAAGCAATATGTTTTTAATTTTTTTGTTTGATAACATAATGTATGTCAAAAAAAACTATCTTTGCAAACAATAAAAAGATTTATTATGAACAGCAGAACCATAATTTCGGCAGTTTTATTTATAGTAGTAATTATTTTGGGTTGGATGCTATACGAAACAATAGCTGAGCCCATTAGATTTCAAAAGGAAAAAGAAAAAAGATATGCCAAAGTTATTGAAAGATTGAAAAATATCAGGACGGCAGAAATAACTTACAGGGAAGTTAAAGGGCAATACACAGGAAGTTTTGATACTTTGTTGAATTTTCTTAAGCACGATTCGTTACCGCTTATCAAAAAAATCGGTATGATACCCGATTCATTGCTAGATTCTCTTACTGAACAAGAAGCAGTGCAAAAAGGTCTTATCGTTCGTGACACTATTTATATTCCTGTGCTGGACTCAATATTAAAAGGTGTAAATGTTGATTCTTTGCCTTATGTTCCGTACACAAACGGTGCCAAATTCAAATTGCGTGCAGGGTGGCTTAAGGTTTCCGGAACTAACCAACCTGTTTTTGAATGTGTGGATTCCAAGCCTTTTGATCCCGAGGAAGTGCTAAAGGTTGGT
>JALWKH010000218.1:0-1487 GCA_026996635.1 Bacteroidales bacterium
TGGTAATAACGACCTTGCCGATGCAGTTTATACAGCAGTAGTAAACAAGCGCGCAGGCGGTATGGGACTCATTACAGGAAGAAAATCATTCCAAAAACCAATGAAAGAAGGTATAGAACTCTTGCATGCAATCCAAGACGTTTACCTTGCAGATGAAATTACAGTAGCTTAACAAAAACAATTTTTATGGGTTGGTTTAAAAGATTCAAACAAGGGATAACAACCTCGACAAAAGAAAAAAAAGAAATAAAAGAAGGTCTTTGGTTCAAGTGCCCGAAATGCGGGCACATTGTTCCAAAGGATGAGCACGAAGAAAATCTGTTCGTGTGCCAAAAATGTAATTATCACGACAGAATTCCAAGCAAAGAGTATTTCAAAATACTTTTTGACAACAATAAATACGAAGTTCTGTTTGAGAACATCTTACCTGAAGATCCGTTAAATTTCGTTGATAGGAAACCTTATAAACAAAGGCTTGAAGAAACCATAAAAAAAACTAAAACTACAGAAGCAATTACCGTAGCAACAGGTAAAATAAACAAAATACCTGCAGTGGTAGCTTCAATGAATTTTAATTTTATCGGCGGTTCAATGGGGTCTGTTGTAGGAGAAAGAATCTCAAGGGCTGTCGATTATTGTATTGAAAACAATCTTCCTTTGATAATCATCTCTAAATCAGGTGGTGCCAGAATGATGGAATCATCACTGTCTCTAATGCAGATGGCAAAAACTTCCGCAAAATTGACCCAACTGTCAAAAGCAGGATTGCCATACATCTCTTTAATGACCGATCCTACAACGGGTGGCGTTTCCGCATCATTCGCTATGCTCGGTGATGTAAACATTGCAGAACCCGGTGCACTTATTGGATTTGCCGGTCCGCGTGTAATTAAGGAAACTATCAAAAAGGATTTGCCTGAAGGATTCCAAACTTCAGAGTTCTTGCTTGAACACGGATTCCTAGATTACATTGTGGAAAGAAAGGATTTGAAAGAAAAAATTGCTCTCCAGCTTAAATTATTTTTGAATTAAACCATATTGCCCCGATAGTTTAATGGATAGAACTACGGACTTCGGATCCGTCGGTGGGGGTTCGAATCCTCCTCGGGGCATTTTATTGCTTTAAACTGTTAGCCTTAGACACTGCTATCAGACGGGTATAGCGCCCTCCGGACGGTCGGAAATAAACATATACCAAGTAATCGTTTTCTGTATCATTATAGCTGCCTTCTATCAGAGTATCGTCAGGCTTCCCGGTTTGTTTATCGACAAAAGTATAATGATAGTTGTAAAAACCTTGCTTCAACAATAATGATGTATAATACGCCTTGTGTTCATAATCGTATCTTAACTTGTTTTCTTCGGTATATTGCCAATTGGTCATTTCACCCGAAATATACAAATCTCCTGTCAACAACGGCACATCGTACGGCAAATAAAAATGCACATAAACATAATCGGCTTCCAGCTCGGGATTATTGCCCTCT
>JALWKH010000218.1:1497-4136 GCA_026996635.1 Bacteroidales bacterium
CATATATATATTGCTTGTACTTTTTCACAGGATCCGGGTACAAGTAGAAATGATAATATGGTTTTTCATATCTGATAGTAGCCACGTGTTGGGATAAAAAGCGGGTTGTTTTGGTGTTAAAATAGCGAAACTCATTATTGCCTTTAAACAATAATTTGTCGTCATAACGGTAAATCAATTTCTTATCTTCTATAGAGTACGGTTTTATATCCTTGTGCAATGTCTTCCACCTGTTGTTTTGCAAAATGTATAATTTAATTTGTTCTGTTGGAGATGTAACACCGGACAATGAACTTATATCCAAATCAACATATAATTCCTGGTAATTTTTACGGTACATCGGTAACTCAGGGGTTTTGACCCTGACATTTACATTAATCGCATCTTCAGTAATAACAAATCTTTTACTTAATAAAATCTTTTCCTCATCATCAGACTCATACACATATAAGACGTAATTACCTGATATCCTAAAGTCTATATTATCGTTAGGAAATTCATATTTGTAGTGCACATAATACATTAGTGTATTGAAAGAATAATCATAATCTGTAATGTTATCTACTTCGAAAGTTGTCATATAATCCATTGTAGAAATATTGGAAGGTTTCCAGTTTTCATCACAATGAACAAACTTTACGGACAAATTCCTTGCATTACCTGTCAGGTCATCAAACATCAAAACCAACTTGTCACCCGAATTTAGCCGCAACACAGGATATGACAGCGAATTACCTTTTTGAAAAAGCAATACGGTTTTTATGGAATCTTCATAAACAAAATCATCGTATCTTAATTGCACTGCTTTTGAATGCAGAACAAATAAAAAGAAAACTACGCTTAAAATGATTTTACCATTAATCTTCCTTTTTCGTCCCATTCTTTTTTACTGATAAATTTACCGTTATCGAAAACCGCTTCTTTTTTCTTAACACCATTCGGATGCCACCAAGTATTTACACCGTCCAGCTTACCGTTTTTGTAGTGGACAACCATCTTTAATTTACCGTTCGGGTACCACAATTTCCATTCACCGACCTTCACCCCTTCTTTAAATGTTCCAATTAGCTTTTTGGAACCGTCACTATACCAATATTGCCACACTCCGTCTTTTTTGCCGTTCAAATACTGTCCTACCAAACCTTTTTGCCCTGATTTGTAATATTTAAAAACCTTACCGGTATATGGTTTCCCGTCTTTAAATGCCATTTTTCCTTTCCTCTCGAGCAAATCAAGACTTATACCTTGCTTCATCGATTTATCCAAAAGGCTTTGGAAATAACTGATTACAATATCCTTGTATTCGTCCGACTCCATAAGATTGCCGTTCTTTTTGCCTTTTACCAGCATTGTAACATTCAAAGAACCTTCAACCGGACAGTAAGCACATGGCAAAATCAACAGCAATACTTTTATTTTGTCATCTACATGGTCTATTTTCACCTTTCGCCACACATAGAAGTTTTCCGTTTTCTTTTTTGATTTGCGTTGATATTCTTTGAAAACCTTCAGAAAATTTTCAATTGTTCCCTTATCCCTGGCTGCAAAAGTGAGTAAAATTTCCTCCTTTTTGTTCCGTTTATTTTGCCATTTCAGCGGCATAAAATAGTTGTATGCCACAGTTTTTACTTCTTCCAACAAAAACAAAGAGTCTTCCAAAAACACGTTCAAATTTTTGGGCAGTGTTGCAAGCGGCTGACGAAATCTTTTGTACCCTATTGCCGAAATAAGCAAATCGTGGTCTTTTTTTAATGAATCGGGATATTCTAAATAGAATTTACCCTCATCATCGGACATTGTGCCTATTTCAGTACCAGGAATTACAACATTTGCAAACTGAATTGGCTTTTTATCGTCTGCAGATGTGATTTTACCTTTTATATAAGACTGAGAAAAAGAAATAAAAGGGAATATGCTAAAAACAATAATAATAACCGACAAAACTATCCTCTTCATTAAACTTATATTTTATGCAAATATAGGAAAGTTTATCCGGATTATGAAACTTAATGCGATACCAGTTCTATTCCGGTATTAGCAGTAAAAAGTTTTACGGAAATTGCAATCAAAATTATTCCGAACATTTTTCTCAAAATGTAAATGCCTGTAGGTCCCAATATCTTTTCAAAAAAGCCTGCCAACCTCAGCACCACATAAATAATCAACATATTAAGCATCAAAGCAATAACAATATTTATAGTCGCATATTGTGCTTTTAGAGACAACAAAGTAGTCATTGAACCTGCTCCCGCAATAAGAGGAAATGCCAAAGGTACAATAGACGCACCCGAAATGTTTTGATTGTGGAAAATCTCTATGCCTAACACCATTTCAAGCGCTATAAGGAAAATAACAAAAGCACCTGCAATGGCAAATGATGAAATATCCACACCGAACATATGCAATAACGATTCACCGATAAACAAAAATGACAACATCAGGGCAAACGACACCCATGTTACCTGAAACTCATTGATTTCACCAACCTTATTCTTGATATCAATAATAATAGGCAACGATCCTGTAATATCAATTATGGCAAACAATACCATAAAAATAGAGATTATGTCATTAACATTCAGTAATTGAAACATTTGCATATCATTTTCCTCCATTTTTTAAATCGGGCGGCAAAGGTA
>JALWKH010000219.1:0-2979 GCA_026996635.1 Bacteroidales bacterium
CTTTAATTGTTTTTTATATTTGGTTTTGCAGTAAGTAGAATCTTTTGTCGAAACAATGGATTCGCTGTTGTCTTGTGCAAAAATTATTACTGGATTGTTTTTTATTTCGCTTGTGTGCTTAATTCTCGGCGAAAAAAACAGCATTGTTATGATGAAAACAGCTATAAATCTTAAACTTCCGGCTATGATTTTTTGGTTTCTCGTCAGGTATGAATTTACACGGTCTTTTATGTAGTAGAGTAGTGCCGCATAAAAAAGTGCAACGGCAAGCGAGATTAAAACAGCGTAAAAAGCGGGTATGTCAAAAAAAATCTTCATTGGACAAATAAATTCGGCACAAAGGTAAATTTTATTCCGCTTCCATTTGCTTTAGCACATCTTCTATGTGTTGCAAAATTTCATCCTTGCCCGTTTTTTTTACAACTGATACATTGAATGTGGGCGGTAATTCTTCCCAAGTTTGTTTCAGCAACTTTTTGAAGTTTTCAATGTTTTTTTTCCGTACGGTCGGTTTGGCTTTGTCTGTTTTGGTAAAAACAATTGCACAAGGCACCATATTTTCTCCGAGGAAGTTTATGGTATTTATGTCCGACTGCTGTGGCGGTATGCTGCTGTCCACCAATACAAAAACTTCTGCCAATTGCTTACGGGTTGTGAAATATTTTGCAATTCTTTGCTCCCACTTTTTCCTTTCTTCGCGGCTAAACTTTGCATAGCCGTATCCGGGCAAGTCAACAAAGTGAAATTTTTCGTTTATCAGGAACATGCTGAATGCCCTTGTTTTTCCGGGTTTTGAAGAAGTTTTGGCAAGTTGTTTCCTGCCAGTAAGGAAGTTCAAAAGAGATGATTTGCCGACATTTGACCTGCCTATGAAAGCAAATTCCTGAATTTTTCTGTCCGGTAGATCTTCGGGCTTGCTGAAACTTATTTTGTATTCTGCGCTGTTAATTTTCATTCTTGTCTGTTTTTTTGTTGTTGATGAAAATTTCCAGCACTTCGGTTTGTCCGTTTTCCGGAACTAATGTAAACATCGGAATTGCAGCAGGCACCAATACGGTTTCGCCCTTTTTTATTTCTGTTTTTTCGCCGTTGTGTTCTATGCTAAAGCCTTTGTCTATTGCCATATAAATTACGAATGTGTCGTATTCGTTGAAATCACGCAAAAACGGTTTGGTTATGTTCAGATAGTTTACGGAGAAATACTTGGAGTTTACCACTTTGTTTTCTGTGTCAGTGTCTTTATTGTATTCTGTTTTATAAGATGAAAAATACGAATAATCAATGGCATCAAGAGCAAGGTCTGTGTGCAGCTCTCTAGGTTTGCCGTCCAAACCCACTCTGTCCCAATCGTAAAGCCTGTAAGTAATATCGGAAGTTTGTTGTATTTCGGCTACCAAAAGACCTTTTCCCAAAGAATGTATCCTGCCTGCAGGAATGTAAAATACATCACCGCGTTTTAAGTTTTTTTCTACATTTAGCAGTTCCAAAAACTCATTTGTGGCAAGTTTTTTTTCAAATTCTTCCCGCTCAACTTTGTGGTTGAAACCCATAATAATTTCTGCGGAAGTATCGGCATCAAGCACATACCACATTTCAGTTTTGCCGTATGCGTGGTGTTTTTCTTTTGCCATTTCGTCGTTGGGGTGGACTTGTATGGATAGCTGTTCGTTGGCATCGAGGAATTTTATTAGCAATGGGAATTCAATACCGTATTTATCAAAAACGGTTTTCCCCACAATGTCGTCCATATAAACTTCAATGATTTCCTGTAAGTTGTTACCTGCGAGAAAACCGTTTGAAACCACGGAAACATCGCCTTCCAAAGCGGAAATTTCCCACGATTCGCCACACTTGTCGGGTGCGTCTTGCCTGTTTAATTTTTCTTTTATGCGGGAATTACCCCAAACTTTGACTTTATATTGAGGCTTGAATTTAAGTGGGTATAACATAATCAATCATTTGCAGGCAAAATTAACCAAAAAAAGCCAAGCCGCAATAATAAAAAAGGCTACCCCGACGGGCAGCCTTTTCATACCTTACTACTTTTAATTTTTACAATTTAGTTGAACTGTTTCCGTTACCGAGGAAGAAAACTACCATAAGTTCGTGCGAACCGTTGCTGTAGTTCGAGAGGTCGCTGAGCAAGTAATCATAAGCATATCCTACGATAAGGTTTCCTGTTTGAATACCAATCATCCCTACAACGGCATCACCGGGCGAATATTGAAAATCATTGTGATTGGCCCTGTAAGAAATACCTGCAAAAGCCAAGTCTTTGAATATGGCTTTAATGTTCAGGTCAGATTGATATACCATATCTTCGTTGAACCTTACCATAAGCGAAGGTTGGAGTTTTACTTCACTTCCGATTTCAAACATATACCCCCCTGCGAGAGAGTAATGCCTTTGTTGTCTGAATTGCAAGTTTTCATTCATAAGGTCCACTTTTCTGCCGAACAGTTGGAGAGCGGATAAGCCTACGAAGTACTTATCACCGTAGTAATAAGCTCCGAAAGCAGCATCAGGCACCATTTCCTTTTCGGTAGTTACCCTGAAAAGCACTTGGTCATCGGGATTTTTCATATCGAGTGCATCCTTGTCCAAGTGAATTTGATATAACAGGGCTGAAAGTCCGAGAGCCAATTTACCGCTACCGAGTTTGAAAGCATAAGTGTATGTACCTTCAAATCCCAATCTTGACAGAGGACCGGTGGAGTAGTTATACAACTTTGCACCTGCCCCCATTTCATCATTTATTTTGGCATCTGCCGTAAACATGTTAGTTTTCGGGGAATTGTGAAAACCCGTCCAAGAGTCTTTGTAAGCCATACCTATTCTCACGCCGTCGTAACTACCTGCAGCGGCTGGGTTGAACAGGTAATGGTTGTTTATGTATTGACTGAACGCGGTATATTGTTGTGCAGTAGCCGCACCTATCGAAATTACCGCAACCCATATTGATAAAACAATCTTTTTCAT
>JALWKH010000219.1:2989-4121 GCA_026996635.1 Bacteroidales bacterium
TATTATCTGATAATGGTTACATCACCTTTAAAAGGTTTGTCACCGTTACCAAGGTCAATTATGTAATAATATGTAGCCGCAGGTAAATCTTTTCCATTATATGTTCCGTCCCAAGGCTTTTGGTATCCTTCCGAATAGAATACCATGTTACCCCATTGGTTGAATACCTTCACTACGCAGTTAGGATACAGATAAATGTTGTCAATATCCCAAGTATCGTTTACCCCGTCACCGTTAGGTGAGAATGCATTATATACGTGTAAGCATTCAATAGGCGTAACGTTTACAACGAAAGTATCTGTTTCGGTACAACCGTAAATATCCGTAACCGTAACGATGTAAGTACCGCCGTCCAATTCTTCGAGGTCTTCTGTGGTTTCACCGTTACTCCAGAGATAAGTGTAAGGCGGAGTACCGTAAGTTACCGTAAGGTCAATAGCTCCGTCGTGTTGGTCTTTACAGCTTACATCAGTTACTTTACCTTCGAGCAAAATGCCTTGGAAAGGTTGGTCAACGTGATAAGTAGCAGTCATTTGACAGTTGTTAAGGTCAGTAACCGTTACGGTGTAAGTACCTGCGTGGATATTGTTAAGGTCTTCCGTGTAAGCTACGAAAGTAGAATCGTAGTAATGTACGATAGAGTCATTTTGTTCAGACCATACATAAGTATATCCGTCGTAAGCAGGCGTACCGCCTTCCACTGTCAGGTCTATGCTTCCGTCGTAAGCATCATAACACACATTGTCAACCACTACAGCAGTAAGAGAAATTTGAGCAGGTTGTTTAATTTCGTATTGTTCTTCAACATAACAACCTGAAGAGTCAGTTACTCTTACTCCATATACACCTGCAATCATATTGTAAATATGGTTTTCGGAGCTGTCCATTACAGAGTAATGTGTGCTGTCGTAAACAACAGTCCAGTTGTAAGAGTAACCACCCACACCACCTGTCGGGTTAAGCACAATGCTACCTGTGCTGTCGTCGTGACAAAGCACATTTGTTATAGTAGCATTAGGCATAATTTGAGTAGGTTGGTTAACGATTATGGTGTCAAAAATTTGACAACCGATGCTGTCTGTTATAGCCACCATATAAGTGTCGGCGGGAATGCTATTTAAATCTTGTGAAG
>JALWKH010000220.1 GCA_026996635.1 Bacteroidales bacterium
CATTTATATCGCTTTCCACAATTTGCTGCTAGGTTCAAAATCCTGTCAACAGTATGAATAACAAGGTCATTTATAGAATTAGGCTTAGTATAAAAAACAGGAGATAACGGAAAAATTATTCCGCCGGAACGAGTAACTTTTTGCATATTTTCAATGTGAATTAAATTGTAAGGCGCTTCCCTGACAGATAAAACAAGTTTTCGCCTCTCTTTCAGCATCACATCGGCAGCCCTGGTCATTAAAGTATCTGATATTCCATTTGCTATTTTCCCCAATGTAGCCATAGAACAAGGAACAATTATCATTGCATCATAATCGGAACTGCCTGATGCCGGAGGAGTGAAAAAATCATTATTACCAAAAAACCTTAACTCGTTGCTGAAACTTAGTAAAAAATCAACTAAATTCTCCCCTAATTCTTGCTTCCATACATCAATAGCATTTGCAGTAGAAATAACAGCTACTTCTTCAATAATTTCACAATTTAATGCTTTATCTATTAAACTTTTTGCATAAATACTGCCACTTGCACCAGTTATTCCGACAATTAGCTTCATCAGTTGAATTTATAATAAATACCTATTTGTATGTCATTGTTGTTCCATCCCATATCCCGTATAGTTTGAATATATTCGGGATAAACACGGATAGGCAATATAGAATAAGAAAACCGTCCCAATAAAAAAATGTGTTCTGTAATAACCACACCTATACCACCGAAAGCACTCCACTCATAAGATTTAAACTGCGGATCTTTCATTTGTGTACTGCCATAGCCGAAATCTTCGTACCATTTAATCAAATAAGAAAACGCTGTTCCTGCTTCTATCAGATACTTTTTCTTATACAAATATTGCAAAGAAAACGGTAACTCAATGTAATTCAAGGCACTCTTATAATAAAATGTATTGTCTTTGGAAACTTGTTTTGCACCTTTTTGGATATATTTAATCTCGTTAAAAATATATAGTTGTTTATTGAGATTATAGCGCACAAACAAACCTCCTTGCAATCCTATTTTATGATAGCCGCCATAACTATCTCCATCGACTTGCGAAGGAACAATTCCGCCTAAAATTCCGGCATCAAAACCTCTTTTTTGACCAAATACCGAAATCGAAATTATGATAAAAAAACAACTAATTAAAAACCTTGGCTTCATCAGCTTGAATAATTTCTAATGTTTTTGCATCGTAAACAAAAGGAACAACATAACATTGTTTGTAGTTATACGAAGTATCAACAGTGAATCCCGTAATTTTATATTCTGCCTCACTTCCATATACGCTTGGGTCAATATTTATTGTTTCTCCCCATGTTCCATTTAACGAGCCTCGCAAAACATGTCTGTGCACATAATTTGGCACATCTTCATTTCCTTCATTTTCGGCATCTTTTTGCCAACCTACAATACTGTCTTCAGTAAGATACACACATATCTTTAAGCCTTCGTCTGCTTTGAAATATTTTAAAACTTTTGCAGTTACGGTAACATCCA
This sequence comes from Bacteroidales bacterium, assembly GCA_026996635.1. Taxonomy (GTDB): domain Bacteria; phylum Bacteroidota; class Bacteroidia; order Bacteroidales; family JALTDM01; genus JALTDM01. Next base: position 1,499 of record JALWKH010000220.1, read on the forward strand.
ATTTTCGTGTAGCCGTATCAAATTCTGCAGTTGTTGTTAAATCTAATTTTTGCGGTTCGGCAAGAATTGTAGCAACTACACTACCCCACTCCGTATATGAAAGCAAATAATTACCGTTCACTTTTCTCATATTTACCATACCGTTTGGCAATCCTGCATCATCAGCACCGAAAAAGTCATTCAACTCATTACCGGTTTCTGTCCTGAAATCTTCACCAAAATAATTTTCTGTAAGCGGTTGGGCAAAATTACCGACATGAATACCTATTGATATAAGTTGGTCACCGTATATACTCTTTAAGTGTTCTAATTCCCTGTGTGCCCTGGGACAATTATTGCATAAATGACCTGTAAAATCTTCTATTAAAACTTTCTTTCCCGTTTCTGCAACACCGCCTTCTTCCGTATATGGCGGTTTTATTTTATCGCAAGACCACAAGGCAAAAACAATGATTATCAGTAAATAAAACTTTTTCATAGTGTCAGATTTAAAAACTTGTACTAACATTTAATGTAAACCCGTACATCGCAGGCACTTCACGACAAACACCGCCAACACACATTATACCTTCCCTTTGCTTGCCGTAACCCAATTGTATCCTGCTGGCACCGTGCGTATACCCCAAAATAAAATTGTAATAATGTATACGCTTTATTTCTTCGGGATTACCGTAATTATATTGGTCTAAAACAGCTACAAACCATTGACGCTTAAATGTGTATTGCAAAAGTCCCATTGCCCAATTGCCGTAATCTTGTTCGGTAAACAGAGCTTGAAGTTGTGTTTTTATGGCATTTTTAGAATTTATCTTATAGGAAATATCTGCAACAGCTACATTTGCCAAAACATTTTCGTGACCGACTTTACCACGCAATACATCATAATTGTAAAAAACATTTTGATACATAAAATTGGTTTTCAGGTGCTTGGATATTTTTCTGTTGATTTCGATATTGAAATCCTTGTAATACAATTCATTACCCATAGAGAACAGTGTGGCATTATAGCCCAGAGTACCGGGTTGTCCCAATGCAATTGTATCTGCAACTTGTGTTTTCTTTATGGCACCTACATAAGAAAAGTTAAGCGAAATTGTTGTGCCGTACTTACCTCCGACAACAGTCTTTTTGGGTAGTTTATAAAAAATATCCGCTTGAAAACCTGTTTCACCATTTGGTTGCGATGCATAGGGATACATAGCGGCAAGCGAATAAGACTGTGTTTTTGTAATGGCAGGAATGTAATTTATCATCAAATTATTCAGGTTTGCATTCCGTGAAGACCTGAAACTCATATTGAACAACGACTTGGCTTGTAGAATTACACCAAAACCTTTCCTTGAATAAGTTCCCGACAACATCAAAGCTTGTCCGTCTTGATAAATGTAGCCGTTATCAGCAGAAGGGTCATTTATTTTGTAAACATACTCAGATTTGAGCAAAAGATTTTTGTATGAAACGGCAACCCTACCACCGGTAGCCATTACATTTTCTGGAAGTTTGTAAACAGGATCCAAATCTTGCTCAAATTTAGAAACTGCACTTCCTCCGATTATTATATCCAAACTTTTTTCGGACAACTTCGGCAAGAGGCTTGCCATGCTTACTTCACCATCTACGCCCCTGACAATTCCCGGACCTTTGTCCCAAAAGAATCTTTGCTTCCCGACCAAACCTTTGATCGTAACACCTTTTACAGATTGCAGGCTTGCCAAAATACCATCTATCGAGTTATCAATCCCAAGGGTTTTGTCTTCATAACTTCTTAAAATCAACCCGCTGCCGAATTGTTCATAAAAATTACCTACAACTATCTTGTACTTTTCAGTTTCGTATTGCAAAAACCTGTAGGGGATTCCTTCGCCGTCATATCTTGAGTCAAAACCTTCGGGAGTATTCAGATAAGTTTCATAGCGGACGCCTGCCGTAAAATTCCCGTAGTTGTAGATAAAATTCGCATAGCCCATTATGCCTGCTTGATGCGGCGGTCTCTCAGCATTTATCAGAGAATCATTTTCGTAAAGGTAAACATCTGTCTGGAAGTTTCCGTGCAGCTGCCCTTTAATCTGAGCTGTTCCAACCAAAGAAACCAACGAAGCAAAAAGAACAAATATTGCCTTCTTCATTATTCAGAAATTTTTTCTCCCTTATTCAACTTCTTAATCAATTCAAAAATATGCTCTTCATCACCATCTGTATATGCAGTGTGTTGCCAAACAACCTTACCATTCTTGTCAAGCAAGAACGTATGAGGAACATTAACAACATTCATTGCTCTTTTAAAATCTTGGTTTGGGTCCAACAAAACGGGAAACTCCCATCCTCTTCCGTTTACAAACGGTTTTACCCTTGATGAGCTTCTGCTATCATCTATTGAAACCGCAATAACTTCAAAGTCCTCTTCATCTTTCCAATCTTCGTAATTATCGGAAATAGCAGAAAGCTCTTTTATACACGGCACACACCAAGTAGCCCAAAAGTCAAGAATAATCGGTTTGTTTAATTTGTTCAGGCTATCGGTATTAAATACTTTACCGTCTAATGTTTTCAATTCAACTTTAGGCAA
>JALWKH010000221.1:0-3233 GCA_026996635.1 Bacteroidales bacterium
TTTCAACCACATCATACCTGTGATGTTCCAGCAATTCGTTAAGTCGTAACTCCTCCGTTGTTATCGATTTACTTTTTACAATGGTTTTGGCATTATGTTCTTTAAGAATTTTCAGAATGTAATTGTTTGCCTCTTCCGCATCATAAGCCCAATAGACCTTTCCGCCGTTTTTTTCGAAGTTCTCGGCAAACTGCTGCAAATAATAATCAAGATTTTGCAACACATCTTTTTTTACTTCCGAAGCAAGTGTTTTTGCTTCTTCCAGCGACGAATATTGTAATTTGCCTTTTTCGAAAGCAGTCAAATATTTACCGATATTGAAATTTATGGTTTTGCGGTGACGCAAGTTAAAAGCAACTTCTTCGGACTTCTTTTTGAATTGTTTTTCTTTTGATGCCATAATTTTGTTTTTTGGCTATTGCAAATGTAAATTAAATTTTAATTATCAGTGTTATCAGTGGTTAGCTGTTAATAAAAAACGAAGGCTAAAGCCAACGTTATTTATTCATTTTATTTCCCCACCTTAAAAGGTAGGGCTAATCAAAATGTGGTATTTTCAAATGAATGATAAACAGGCTAAAGCCCGTTTAATTTTTGCAATTGGTGAATTCAAAATCTGGCGGCAATTAATTTATGATAAAAAATAAACCTATATGATTAGCACCGTCTTTTAAGGCGGTGTTAAAATATTTTCAGTTAAAACTTTTGGATTTAGCCACAGAACCAATCACGATAATGCGTAAATTGGATTAAGTAACAACTATTAAAGCAAAAACTTTGTTTAATTTTGCAGGTCAATTTGATATAAGTACAAATGAGCAGCGAATTTATCATACAAGCCCTAACGGGAAGTTTCAAGCAAACACTGATGATTGCTTCATTTGTGCTTACGATGATGCTTCTTATTGAATACATAAATGTTCAAACCAAATCATTACTTAACACAAGCCTGAAAAACAAACCACTCGGTCAAATTCTTTTGGGTGCTGTACTCGGAATAACACCCGGTTGTTTGGGAGCATACACTATGGTTAGCCTGTACACACACAGGGTTGTAGGATTTGCAGCAGTGGTAACCACTATGATAGCGACCTCCGGCGACGAAGCATTTGTAATGTTTTCAATGATACCCGAAGCAGCTATCAAATTGCACCTGATTATTTTCGTAATTGCAATAATTTCAGGTTGGCTTGTACACAAATTCATCAGGAAAAAAGATTACACAAAAAAAGACGAACCGCTCCCCTATCATCACGACGAACCGGATAAGTGCACTTGCTTCAACCATAAAATCATATTAAAACAACTTACCGATATGACATTCACACGCTTCTTGCTAATAACAGGAACTCTATTTTTTATTTATCTCATCTATTTCTCAATAATAGGTCCGCAAACTTGGAATTGGAAAAAGTGGATTTTTATGACATCAGGGCTTTTTGCATTGTTTGTTTTTGTAACCACACCCAACCACTTTTTGGAAGAACATATATGGAACCACATTGTAAAAAAACACTTGCTTAGAATTTTCATTTGGACATTTGCAACTATCTTCCTCATCAACCTGTTTGTCAACGACATAAACATAACTGCTTGGATACACAACAATATTTGGATAATTCTTGTTCTTGCCGTTCTTATCGGAATTATCCCCGAGAGCGGACCTCATCTTGTTTTTGTTACACTTTTTGCACAAGGAATTATACCTTTTCCAATTTTGCTGGCAAGCTCCATTACACAAGACGGACACGGTATGCTACCGCTTTTGGCCGAATCACCCAAAGACTTTGTATGGGTGAAACTGATAAATGTTGCAATAGGTTTTGCCGTAGGTGCAATAGGATTATTACTTATGTAAAAAAAGATAAAAAATGGAATATAAAAAACTAATTCTCAACGCCATAGAAATTATACGGGAAGCAGGATTTTTCTTAAAAAATGAAATTTCAAAAGTTAAAATTTCCGATATTGAAACGAAAAACATTCACGATTTTGTGACTTATGTTGATAAAACTTCCGAACAAATTTTGGTTAAAGGACTCAAGGCTCTAATGCCTGAATCGGGATTTTTAACGGAAGAAAAGACTGTGGCAAACGACGAAAAAAAGGAATATGTTTGGATAATAGACCCGTTGGACGGAACAACAAATTATATTCATAAATTGCCGCCATATTCAATAAGCGTGGCTCTGATGCACAACAACAAATTGGTTAGCGGAATTATTTACGAAGTAACACACAACGAAATGTTTTATGCTTGGGAAGGCGGCGGTGCTTATCTAAACGGCAAATCCATTTCCGTATCAAACACATCCAAGGTTTTCGATTCACTTATTGCTACGGGATTTCCATTCAAGGATTACAGCCGTATTGACGGGTTTATGGAAACAATGAAGTATTTTATGGAGAACTCATTGGGATTGCGTAGGCTCGGAAGTGCGGCAGTAGATTTAGCTTATGTGGCTTGCGGCAGGTTTGATGCTTTTTATGAATACAGTCTAAAGCCTTGGGATGTGGCAGCAGGTGCATTCATTGTAAAAGAAGCAGGCGGCAAAGTATGTGATTTTGACGGCGGAAACAATTACTTGTTTGGTGAAGAAATAATTGCTGCCAACGCCAACATTTACGATGAATTTACGGGAATTGTGCACAAACTTCTCAATGGGCAAGCCAATACTCGGGGTTAACCTTTTTTAGCCCTTCCCATATTTGCAATTCTATTTCGGTTTTGTTGTTTTCATCAGTGAAAGCAGTACCGATGGCTTGCTTTGTTTTAACCTTATCTCCTTCTTTTACAAACACTTGTTTTAAGTTACCGTAAACAGAATAGAAATTACCGTGCTTAATGAGAACAATTTTATGTTTGCCCGGCACTTCAAATACTTTTCGCACTTCACCGTTGAAAATAGCCCTAACAGTAGCACCCTGCACTGTTGATATGTAAATCCCGTCATTATTTACCTTGATTCCTTTTAGCACTGCGTGTTCGTGAGTACCGAATTTGCCGGTAATAACTCCTTTGCGAACAGGCCACGGCAATTTACCACGGTTTGCTTTGAAATTACCTGCAATTATTTTTTCTTCGGGAGTAAGGAAATAATTAGTGCCTTTTTTGTTTTTCTTAGTTTTGCTTTTTTTAGACCTTTCTCTCGCTTTGCGGGCTTCTTCCTCAATAAGTTTTGCTACTTTTCGCTTAAGCTCTGCAGCAGCTTTTTGTTGCTTACGGAGTTTAT
>JALWKH010000221.1:3243-4047 GCA_026996635.1 Bacteroidales bacterium
CTCGCTGTTGCAGGTGTGCAATAGCTTCTTTTTGCTTTTGTTTCGATTTGGTTAACTTTTGCCTTTCACTCTCAAGTTTGGCAAGTAGTTGCTTTTTCTCCTGTTGTTTTTGCTTAAGGTCTTCGGATTTCTTTTCCAGCAAATCCATTATATCGTTTATAGCCTCAGCCTGTTTTTTGCGGTAATCGGAAATTTGCTGCAAATACTTCACCCGCATAAAAGCTTGGTTAAATGTCTCGGAAGCAAGCACATACATTATTTGCTCATAAGGTGATGAGTTTTTCCAAGCAAAGTATATCAATTTGGCATATTGTTTTTTTATTTCTTTCAAATCCTCTTGCAATGAAGATACAATAATCTCATTTTCAGATACTTTACTTTGCAAATATTCCAATTCTTTTTTTAAGCCGTCAATCAATTTTTCCCTTAATTCAATTTGCCGGTTTATAAGCAAAAGATTATTGTATGTCTTTTTTTTCTGTTGTTTTGTTTGTTGAAGCAGTTTTTTGGTGAGCCTAAGTTCTCTTTCGTATTTCTTTATTTTTCTTTCAAGTTGCCTACGACTTTGTCCGGAAGCAATAGTGCCGGAAAAACTAATAAACAGTACTAATAACAATATGGACAATCCCGCCTTATTCATCCTTGTACTTAGGAATTTTGAAATTGAAATTTATATCCTGCTTTTCTGCCAATTTATAATATTTGAGATGAAATTTATAAACATTTTTTTTGTTATTAAGCATAATATCAATCTTTTTTACAAATTTTTTATCCTTGATCTTATTTCCGTAATCAACATAATCC
>JALWKH010000222.1 GCA_026996635.1 Bacteroidales bacterium
AAAATAATATAACTCAACAAAAAAGTGGCAGTCCGGTTGAAAACCCATCAAAAGACACTTTATCAATAAATAATTTTATAGAAGAATCACCGCAAAATTTCGACGAAAACATAACCAAGAAAAAAGAAAACAAACAAGTGGTATTCGATACTGTAGAGACAAAAAAGAAAGTTATCGTTTATGATACGGTAAAAGTGGAATTATCTAAACCTGTTATAATTGATAAAAAAATAAAAAAAATAAAAAAAAGAAAACATAAGCGCAAACATTAGTAATTTTTATGATGAAAATTTTTATTTCTTTTTTTACACTTGCAATTATTTCACATTTTATAACTTTTTCTTTCTCTATTTACCCGCCTGATACGATTACTAAAATAAAATATGATACTGTTAAAGTCGAAAAAGTTGTACTGGTTTATGATACAGTAAAAGTTTACGATACAATTTTTCATTTTGATACTATTTTTATAGAAAAACCGCTTGTAAATTCTTTCGGGATAAGTTTTTCACTAGGACAACCTTATGAATTTATCTTATCTAATGCTGTTGAAACAGAGAACATAGTATCTACGATAAAGTCATCTGAATATGGCAGATTATCTGTTGGCTTCAGCTTAAATTACAAACATTATTTCGGTAAGTGGGATTTTCAAATAGGGTTGGGAGTAATCAACTTTAATAAAAACGCAAATTATAATTTTCTAAAAACAGTAATAAATTCATCTACGCAAATAGATACTACAGATAACAGTTATTGGCAAGTTACGGTAATAGATACTTTTTATGAAGTATCAGGAACCGATACCATACCTCATATTGTTGCAGACAGTACTTGGGTGCCTGCGTATGAGGTGGATACTGTAACTAATTATGATACAACCGACAAAAATATAATTTATAAGGGTAAAAACAGGTTTACATTTGTTAGGATTCCCATAGTTTTGGAGTATCAATTATTTGTAAATAATAACTGGTCATTAAATTTGGGAGCAGGAATAGTTGTGGGAATTCTTACGGGGACATCAGGTAAGACTTTATCCGAACAAAACGAAATTAGTCTTTTGGAAGATTTTATGCCTGTACGTACCAATCTCTTTTTGCATTCTGACTTGAATTTATCTTACAACATAAGTGATCAATTTAGATTTTCTGTTGGAATTGGTGGGGAATATATGCTTAAATCGTTTTTTAAACTGGAAAAAAATATTACACGTAAGTTGTTGTATTACAATATGAAGGTGGGTTTTGAATATTTATTTTAAATTTTTTTGATGCAACCATTCTTTTTTTGTGCATCTAAATAGCGAACATAACTAATAAAAATTTAAAGCTATGAAAAAATTATTATTTCTTGTTGCAGTAGCCATTATGAGTTATGGCTTAAAAGCACAAAACACCGGGTGCTATGCGTATTTTACTTATACTGTAGATAGCAGTGGCACTACGGTCACATTTACGGATATGTCATATACGGCAGATAGTTCAACAATTATTTCTTGGCACTGGGACTTTGGAGATGGGACAACTGCAGATGTTCAAAATCCTGTACATACTTATGATACACAAGGTACTTATAATGTTTGTTTGACTATTCATACGGATAATGGTGATTCAAGTACTTATTGCGACTATGTTGATGCTATGCAAGACCCATGTGAAGGATTTAGTGTTTCAGGCGTTGTTACAAACGAGTCAGTTTATGGGGCAAATGATGGAACTATAGACATAACTGTTAACGGGGGAACAGCTCCTTATAGTTACAGCTGGTCAAATGGTTCTGTAAATGAAGATTTGTTTGGGCTTGCTTCAGGGAGTTATTGTGTGACTGTTACAGATATAAATGGTTGTACAGCTATTGATTGCTTTGACATTTATCCTGACTCGGCAAACGATTTTGTAGATACTCTTACTACATCTACAATAGATACTTGTTTTAACTTTACAGTTGATAGTGCTTATGTAAGCGGTTATCAATGGATAGATCAAAATCATGTTGAAATCACATGGGTATTTCAAGGTTCTGAAACAAGTGTAACAATTACAGCAACATATGAAATTTATCAAAACCAAGGGGGGAATAATTACATAGTACTTATTTCGATAGATTGTGGTTCAAAATCGGTAACTACATATAGTGATGAAGTTTATATTGATGAGTTTTCCGGTATATTAGAACAAAAACCAGACATTTCACAACTGAGGCTTTATCCTAATCCTGCCAGTGAGTATATAAATATTTCATTAAAAACAAATACTGTTGCGGATATTGCAATTTACAATGCAACTGGTCAATTGGTTCGCAAAATTAATTCATCAAAAACGAAAGTGACAAGGATTAATATTTCTGGTTTAAGAAAAGGAGTATATATAGTTAAAGTAAAAGCCGGCAATTCAGTTATGACAGGCCGTTTTACAAAATAACATAATAAAAAATAAATGTCGGAAGTGATTTCTTCCGGCATTTATTAAATTTGTTTTTCATGTACAAACAAATAATAATATTGATTTTTTTTCTTTTTGAAGGCGTTTTCGTCTTTGCACAAAATTGTCATGCAGAATTTAATTTTACAATAGACACTAACGGCGTTATATTTTTTTATGATTTATCGTATGTGTATAGTGGAGATTCTATTGTTGCTTGGCATTGGGATTTTGGAGATGGAACTACTGCAGATGTTCAAAATCCTACACATACTTATGACGTACAGGGTACGTACTGGGTATGTTTAACAATTAATACTGCAGCCGGAGCATCTGACACATATTGTGATTCCGTAAATACTATTCCTGATTCTTGTACCGGCTTTTTTGTAACTTCCACAATCACAAATGAATCTTTTTATGGGGCAAATGATGGGAGTATTGATTTGGTTGTACACGGAGGCACACCTCCTTTTTCTTTTTATTGGGATACAGGTGATACTTCAGAAGATTTAGATTCGCTTTCTGTAGGATATTATTGTGTAACTGTTACAGATTTTAATTCATGTACTTATAATTCATGTTATAATGTTGATGTAAATAGCAACGGATATTGTATTGCTTATTTTACATACTTGCCGGATAATTGCCCTAACTGTATTGAATTCTATGATTCTTCGATGTCAAGTGAAAATATTATATCTTGGTATTGGGATTTCGGTAACGGGAATTATTCCACATTGCAAAATCCCATGCAGACTTATCTAGATTCGGGTGTTTATATCGTTACTCTGACAATTACAACATCGGATTCGTGTACATCATCTTATAGCGATACAATTTACATTCATCAAAGTATTCAGGCGTTCAGTGTGTCGGGACAAGTTTTTGCCGGTGATAATTTATTGCTGTCCGGTACTGCTCAATTATACAGTGATAATTTTAATGAATCTCATCCGCCTTTTTATTCTACACAAATATTAAACGGTTCATATTTTTTCCCGCAAGTTGCCTCAGGCAATTATAAATTACTTGCTATTCCGGACTCGCCTGAATCTGACGAATTTTCTCCTACATATTTTGGCGACAAAACAAATTTCTCAGAAGCTTATGTTTTACATGTTATTGCTAATCTGGTTAGCGTAGATATACATCTCCAATCCAATGTTAATAATAGTGAAAACATAGCATCCGGAAGCTTCCAAGTATATCCTGTGCCTTTTAATAAATCATTGTGGATAAAATCAGCACTTCCCGTTCAAAGCATAAAGATATATTCATTAACAGGTGAATTAGTTTTTCAAGAAGAAAATATAAATTCCAAGTTTTTTAATATTAAGCCAAAACTTTTTAATGGTATTTATTTGTTAAAAATCCAAACTGCAGGTACTATTAAAATTTTAAGAATTAGTCATATCAAATGATTTCATATAAAAAAGACCGACCACTTGGCCGGCCTTTTTTTTCTATGATTCACCCAAATTATTTGATTTTTACGAATTCTTGTGACAGTTCCAGTCCTTTCTTAAGCGCCTTAAGGTTTAGTTCTACAACGCTTTCGCCTTTTCTGCCGAAAATTTCCCTGATGCCTTCTTCCAAGTCTTTGTATTCCAG
>JALWKH010000223.1 GCA_026996635.1 Bacteroidales bacterium
TCGTAATCGTAAGCAAAAAACAAATTTCCCGGCTTAGGTGCTGCACTGCAGTAGGTTTTCATTTTGAAATGATAAAGGTTTCCCTCTTTCATTCGATAGTGCAAATACGCAGTCATCAAGTAAGAAATGGCACCACCTTGGCTGTGACCAGTTACTATTATTTCTTTTGTACCCAACGAGTCACGCAATTTCTTCAAGTGGGTTTCTACATCTTTTGCTATACTCATCATACCGACTAACCAACCTGCGTGAACAGCAGCATTGGAATCTTCCGCCAACTTATAAGGAAGTTTTACCGAGTCGCTAAAAGCAATTATACCTTGTGCAGGCACCATAGGCACATAAAAATTCTCCAGCCAGCTTGACATAGCCGGCACTGTTCCACGAATACTTATAACAGCAACCCCGTCATCACGCAACCATAAGTTCCACTGGTTTTTGAGTTTTCCTTCTTTTGAACTGTACAACAATTTGCAATGTTGCGGTTTTGGAAAGTCGGAATTCTTTATACCCGCATCAAATTGGGCTTTTATTACCTTCAGCAATTCAATGTATTCATCTACATCAAAGCCCGGCTTTAGCTTTTGGGCATCTGCTTTTATAATAAAACCCGTCAGGACAATAATTGCCAAAAAGACTTTTTTCATCTGCTTATTTTTTATTCACAATATTTTTAACATACCTATTTAGAGTTGGATTTATGAATATCGAATATCGAATATCGAACAAGGAATAACGAATTATACTTCTAAAATCGGTTTCAACATTGGATATTCGTTATTCTAATCTCCTACTTACTTAATGCTTGACAAAACCAATGACTTCGCAGCATTTATAGCGTCTTTCAATCCTGACACCTCTTTGCCGCCTGCTGTAGCCAAAAACGGCTGACCACCGCCACCGCCTTTTATATGCTTGGCTGCTTCACGAACAATCGTTCCCGCATTCAATTGCGATGCCTTAAGCACATCGTCGGTAATGGCAATCATCAAATTGGGTTTGCCTTTGACCTTGGCACCGAGTATGGCAACAGTGTTTTGTGCTTTCTTCCTGATGTCAAATCCCAGTTGCTTCAATTGACCTGCATCTTCAACATTTACTTCCTGTGCAATAATCTTCACACCGCCTGCTTCTTCCCCGCTTTTCAACAAATCATTCAGCAAGTTTGTAGCTTTTTCCCTTAACAGTTCTTCCACTTTCTTTTGCAATTCTTCATTTTCGGCAACCTGCTTTTCAACTGCGGCAACCAAATCTTTCCTGTTGTTAAACAATGCTGCAATTTGCTTTAAATCATCCAACTTTTTATTGATATAATTTTCGGCACCTACACCCGTTACTGCTTCAATCCTGCGTATTCCGGCAGCAACCGATGTCTCAACCGTTATTTTGAAACATCCGATGTTTCCCGTAGCACTTACATGGGTACCACCGCACAATTCTACGGACTCACCGAATTTAATTACTCTTACGGTATCTCCGTATTTTTCGCCGAACAGTGCCATTGCTCCGCTCTTTACTGCTTCTTCAAACGGCACATTTCTTTTTTCATTAAGCGGTATATTTCTGCGAATCAACTCATTAACCAGTGCTTCAACCTTGCTGATTTCTTCGTCGGTCATTTTTTGGAAGTGCGAAAAATCAAACCTCAAATGCGTGTCGGTAACGAGTGAACCTCTTTGCTCAACATGCGATCCAAGAACTTTACGCAATGCATAATGCAATAAATGTGTGGCACTGTGATTGGCTTTTATCTTTTCCCGCCTTTCTTTGTCAACCACCGCTTTGAACTTGGCTGACAAATCCTTGGGTAACTCTTTGGTAATGTGTATGATTACATTGTGTTCTTTTTGAGTGTCAATTATATAAACCCTATTGCCGTTTTCATCTTCAATGTATCCCGTATCTCCTACTTGTCCTCCGCTTTCGGCATAAAAAGGTGTGATGTTGAATACCAAATGGTAAAACTTTTTACCTTTCTTTTCCACCACTTGATACTTGGTTATCACCACATCCGTTTCGGTACGGTCATATCCTACAAATTCTTCAACAGCGTCATCCCTGATAATCACCCAATCGGAAGTAGTTTGCGAAGTTGCTTCCCTCGACCTGTTTTTTTGCTTGTTCATTTCTTCTTCAAATTCCTTTTCGACATAACTCAAACCTTGTTCACGGAGTATAAGAGCCGTAAGGTCTTTAGGGAAACCGTAAGTATCATAGAGTTCAAATGCCAATTTTCCCGGTATGATATTCCGACCTTCTTTTTTTGCCTGTTCAACAATTCCCGACAGCAGTCGCAATCCTGTTTCAAGTGTCCTCAAAAAAGATTTTTCTTCTTCAATAATTACTTTTTCTATAAATTGCTGTTGTTTAATGAGTTCCGGATAAGTTTCGCCGAGAATATCAATCAAGGCAGGCAATAGTTTATACAAAAACGGCGACTTAAAATCCAAAAAGGTAAATCCGTAACGGATAGCCCTTCTCAAAATCCGCCTGATAACATATCCTGCACCGGTATTTGATGGCAATTGTCCGTCTGCAATTGTAAATGCTATTGCCCTGATGTGATCGGCAACAACACGCATTGCCACATCGGTCTTTTCGTTGCTTCCGTATTTTATGCCTGACATTTTTTCCAATTCGCCTATTATCGGCATAAACAAGTCGGTATCGTAATTTGATTTTTTGCCTTGCATCACCATTGCAAGCCTTTCCAGTCCCATACCCGTATCTATATGCCTGTGTGGCAATGCTGACAAAGACCCGTCGGCATTCCTGTTGTATTGGATAAACACAAGGTTCCACAACTCAATAACTTCGGGGTGCCCGGCATTTACAAGATCCTTACCGGGTATTTTTTTTCTTTCTTCATCGCTCCTGATGTCTATATGAATTTCTGACGACGGACCGCACGGACCTTGATCGCCCATTTCCCAAAAATTATCCTTTTTGTTGCCGAAAATTATCCTGTCTTCTTCCACCCAATCTTTCCAATGGTTATACGCTTCGGTGTCCTTTTCCAAGCCTTGCGACTCATCACCTTCAAAAACAGTGACATAAAGCCTGTCTTTGTCTATTTTCAGAACTTCCGTGAGAAACTCCCAAGCATATTCAATAGCTTCCTCTTTGAAATAATCTCCAAACGACCAGTTGCCCAGCATCTCAAACATTGTGTGGTGGTAGCCGTCGTGCCCTACTTCTTCCAAATCGTTGTGCTTGCCAGAAACACGCAAGCATTTTTGCGAGTTTGCCACTCTCTTGTGTGCAGGAGTTTTAAGCCCGAGAAAAATATCTTTGAATTGGTTCATTCCCGCATTTACAAACATAAGCGTGGGGTCATCTTTAACCACAATCGGTGCGGATGCATATATTTCGTGTCCTTTGCTTTTGAAAAATTCAAAAAATTTTTTCCTTATTTCTTTTGAAGTCATCATAATCAATTGTTTTGAATTACAGTAAATTAGGTTTGTCGCAAACCCGATTTTTGCAGTCTGTAAAAGTAATGCTTTTTTCAGTAGGTAAAAGCGTAATATTTAGAAAGTTAATTTTAGAAGCCAATAAATTACAGTTGTAGTGTTTTTATCGTAATAAAATAAAAAATCCCTACAACTCGTCATACTTCTTTGCAGTACCTTTAGCTTTTTCCACAGGATATTTTTTGGCGTTCTGCTTGATTTTGTCCAGCACAATAGCTTTTACATCAAGGTTGTGCTTTTCTGCAAGCAAAAAGGCATACGACAACACATCCGCAAGCTCCTCGGCAAGCCTGTTTTTATCCACCTTCTCGGCTTCTTCCTTGTCTTTCCACAAAAACAATTCGTTGAGCTCCGCTGCTTCTATCGACAATGCAAGTGCAAGATTTTTTGTATCGTGAAATTGAGCCCAATCCCTTTCGTCGCGAAACTTTATAAGTGCGTCAATAATTTCTTTAATATCGGACATAATTTATCAGTTTACTTCCAAAACCAGACCTTTCAGATATTCTGACTTGGGTTGGTAAATATCAATAGGATGATCGGCAGGT
>JALWKH010000224.1:0-1548 GCA_026996635.1 Bacteroidales bacterium
GTGCGTATGCGCTTTTACATTATCTATATAAAAAACAGGCTTCATATTACCCGGACCGAATGGTGCAAATTTGTTTATAATATCGTAATTATCTAATGTAACAAACTCAAAATCAGACAGCTCTACATCATAATAAATTCTAGGTTTCCTGTCTTCATCATCAATCTTCTGCTTTGCCACATTTTCAAAACATTCCGCAAACTCTTCCAAGCACCCGCTTTTCAATTCCATACCCGCTGCAGCATTATGCCCGCCAAAACCTTCAAGGCAATGTGAACATGCTTTTACCGCTTCAAACAAGTTAAAATCTCCTGCTGTGCGACCAGACCCCGTTATTTTACCGTCATCTTCCGTAAAAATAATGGTAGGCCTGTAAAACTCTTCCACCACCTTTGACGCCACAATACCGATTATCCCCTTGTGCCAATCCTTGTTGAAAGCCACAATGGTATATTTATCATCCGGCAAATCTTTATACAAATCAAAAATTTCCTTTTTTATCTCCTCTTCAATACTTCTGCGAATATCGTTAAGTTCGTCCAAAATGCCGGCATAAGCCATATCCTCGCCCAACAAAAACCTCAGCGAAGTGTAAGCGTGATCCATCCTTCCCGCCGCATTCAGTCGTGGTGCAAGTCCGAAAACAATCCTTTCCACACTTACCTCCTTGTCTTTGAAGCCGGACACATCAATAAGTTTTGCCAGAGGTGCGGACGGATTATTGTTCAACTTGTCAAGCCCCATTTGGCATAATATGCGGTTTTCTCCCGTAATCGGCACAATATCGGCTGCAATGCTCACTGCCACAAGGTCAATAAAACGATAAAGGTAACTAAAACCAATATCCGCCACCTCACTATATGCTTGCAACAACTTAAAACCTACAGCACAACCTGACAAGTCTTTATACAGATATTCATTTCCCTCAAGTTTCGGGTCAATTACTGCAACGGCATCCGGCGGATTTCCGTCCGGATTATGGTGGTCTGTAATTATCACATCAATACCGTGGGTTTTGGCAAATTCCACCTCATCTATGGCATTTATCCCGCAATCAAAAGTTATAATGAGCGAATAATCCTTATCCACAAGTTTATTAAGCGACGACATCGTTAAGCCGTATCCGTCTTTGTTCCTGTCCGGTATGTAATAATCAAACGAATCTTTGCCGTAAAGCCCCGTAAAAAAGCCGTAAGCCATTGCTACGGAAGTAATCCCGTCCACATCATAATCGCCGTAAAGCAAAATTTTTTCCTTATTCTCAACAGCATTTTTTATCCGCCTCACGGCTTTGTCCATTCCTGTCATCAAAAACGGATCGTGCAAGTCTTCATATACGGGTTTGAAAAATTTGCGTATCTTTTCTTTTGTGTCCAATCCCCTCATCAACAGCAATTGGGCAAAAAGCGGATGCAACTTGCCGTTATATAAACCGGAAAGCCTTTTTATCTCTTCTTCGGAAGGCAATTCTTTTTGTGTAGGAATAAAATCTATCATAATCAGGGATTTATAAAATTCAATCCGTTTTTCAATCCTTCGGAATAAATT
>JALWKH010000224.1:1558-4017 GCA_026996635.1 Bacteroidales bacterium
ATAAATTAAGTTGTGAAAAAATTCAAGCATAGTCTCTGTTCGCAAATCCACTCCCGAAACATCACAAACCACAACAGGAAAATTGTTTACAGTCCGCAAATAAGACATATACGAATTTTCTATGCCGGACAAATATTCGGGAGTAATATGTTTTTCGTATTCCCTGCCTCGCTTTTTTATGTTTTCCATAAGCTCGTCAATGGAACGCCGCAAGAAAATATAAATCGATGGCAGAGGAAGTTTGCCGTAAATTATATCATACACCTTGCGGAATAAGGTAAACTGGTGTGATGTAAGATTGTTTGCCGAAAATATCATTGTCTTGTTCAAGTAAAAATCACTTACCGAAAAGCTGTGAAACAAAGACGGTTGCAGAAACTCTTTTACCTGCTCGTAGCGTGAAATCAAAAAGTTCATCTCCACAAGGAAAGCGTATTGTTCGGGATTTTCGTAAAACTTTTCCAAAAACGGATTATCTTCAAACCTTTCCAAAATCACATTTGCATTATATTTCTTGCCGAGAGCTTCCGCCAGCGTGGTTTTTCCCACACCAATATTCCCTTCTATCACTACCGTTTTGTAATTGTTCATCTAACCATCAATTTAACAATCAATAATTTATTTACTTTCTCCTTTCCAACACAGCAAACCTTAAAGTTACTCCGTTTTCTGTTTCCCGCTGTTCATTTACCAAGACAAAATCATTTTTATCAAATGTGGGGAAATATGTATCCACTTCATATTCAGCATCAATGTAAGTAATATACAGCTTGTCGGCATAAGGCAAAAAAGCCTTGTAAACCTCTGCCCCACCTATCACAAAGCAATCTTTATCACGGCAATAATTCAAAACTTTGTCAACACCGTTGAAAGACTTAAGATTTTCATACCCCTTGCCAAAATCTTCTTTGCGTGTGATCACAATATTTTCCCTCCCCGGCAGCGGTTTAAACCTTTCGGGCAATGAATCAAAAGTCTTTCGCCCCATTATAACGGGATGCCCCCAAGTAAGTTCCTTAAAATACTTCATATCCTTTTTGAAATGCCACGGCATAGAATTATCTTTTCCGATTCCGCCGTTTTTATCCATTGCCACAACTATTGAAATCATAAAAAACAACTTAAGTTTTAAAATTCATCAAACAATGTCCATCCGTTTTTTTGTTTTTATTTCCAACGGATAATTTGAAATAAACAATTCGTTTCCTTTTTGGTTTCCGTTTTTTGCTACATTTCGCATTCCGTAAGTCAGGTTCCATTCTTTGATATTGGCAAATGAAAATAAATTTCTGATATATTCACTATCATCATAAGTGATCAACCATTTATGATTTGTGCGTTTCAGAACTTTTGCAAATCTTTCGTGGTCAAAAGCTTTATGCAAATTTCCGTTTTTCCCGTAAAGTGCAGATTTTGTTGCCGAATAATACGGCGGGTCAAGAAAAATAAAAACATTGTCGCCTTCTGCTTCTATAACTTTTTGATAATCAAAATTAGTAATTTTTGTTTTGTCCAAGATTTGCGATAGAGCTTTTACTCTTTCAATACTGGATTGCGTAAACCGTTTATTGAATGCTGCATTTGAAAAACCACCGCTTTCAGTTGTTCCAGAAAAGGTTATCCTGTTAAAAACAAAAAATGCAGCTGCTTTTTTCAAATCATCAAATTTGTCTATGTGCTCAAGTAAATATTTATGCAATTTCTTGCCATCTTTGAAATTATCCCACCAATATTGAATTTGTTCAATCAATTCATCGGGATTTTTTTGAGTTTGGTTCCAAAAATGATATAAGTTTTCGTAAATATCGTTTATCCAAAATTTTTTGTTTGGATATTTTTGTTTGAGATACACAAAAACAGAACCGCCACCGACAAAAGGTTCCCTAAATTCATCAAATTCTGGAATTAATGGTGCAATAAATTTTATGGCTCTACTTTTACCACCGGGATATCTTAACGGACTTTTTATCATTGTTATTCGGCTTTTTCAATCACTATTCTAAAATTGTTTTCATTCGCTTCTTCAAATAATCTTTTAAGCATTTCTTTTTGTTTGATACTCAATTCAGTATTTGTATAGAAATCAGTTTGATAAATGTTGCTTTTTAACTTTGACGAAGTGAGTTTCAAGATAGGTATTGCAGAATATTCATTCCCGTTTACCGATACATTCTTCAAATTAGTGTAAAGTATCATTTTTAGCAAACCGTCTTTAATATCTCCTACACTTGGCAAAACAGCAGTTCGAGAATGTTTGGCTTCAATTAAATAAATTTTGTCGTTTTCTATTCTGATTTCATCTGTTGTAAAATAATATTTTCCGCCAAGATAATTTTCAATGGTTATGGTCGCTTTTGTAAGTGTTGACAAAGCTTCTTTAGGCTGGATGGTCAGCATTTCACGATTTTGAGCTTCTTGTGCTTTTTGTCGTGATGTTTGCATAAATTCCTTGACACCAT
>JALWKH010000225.1 GCA_026996635.1 Bacteroidales bacterium
TAAATTTAATGCAGACGGTGTTGTAGAGGAAATTACATTGAATATTGTAAAAGTCAGAAATTGGGATAAAACGGTTACTTCCGTTCCAACTTACGCTCTTATGACAAATGCTTTTATCAATTGGCGTGGTATGGAAGAATCCGGCGTGAGAAGGATAAAGCGTCACATAAATATTGATATGAAAAGTGTGAAATTTGTTGATGATAAATTATTCGAGAAATTTTCTAAAATCCAGTTGATAAAAGATTACCTTAAGCAGAAAAAAGAGGAAATAGACGAATATAATAAAACTCACGGAATAGATCCTTCAAATCCCGTAAACGGTCGCAGAATGACCAATATAGGTACTTTCCGTAAATATCTGGAAGCCTATCTTAAGCATAACGAAAATATTCATACCGGAGTTACATTTTTGGTTAGACATTTGCAACCTACGGAAAAAGGCTTGCCTATAGAAATTTATGTTTTTTCAAAAATTCAAGAATGGGCTAAGTATGAAGAAATTCAAGCTGATATTTTTGATCATATTCTTGCTGCAATTCCTGAGTTTGAGTTGAGGATTTTCCAAGAACCTGCAGGACACGATTTTGTTGAGGCATTCAATACTGTGAAAAGCTGATATGAGGAGATTTTTTATTTTTTCAGGCACGTTGTCAGTTGTTTTTACATTGTTGGTTGTTAGTTGTGTTACTTATACCAAAACTTCTTCCACAAAAAATTTTTCTTACCTGTATAATCCTGTATTGGTAAAAATTCATCCGCAGGTTAACTTTTATTACAAAGACAACAAATTTGTAACTTCCTATATCAGTTTAAATAATAATGAGTTTGCTTATACGGGAAAATATGGTAGGGTAGAGTTGTATTACAAAGCGTTTAAATCATTTAATGAGCCTTTAGTAACAGATAGCGGAACGGTTATTATAAATCCGGTTTTGGGTGAAGAAAATACTCTATTGTCTCTGGATGTGAAAAACAGAGGTTTTAAGGAGTTGGTTGTTTACTTAAAAATTACAGATGTTGTAGCAAGAAGTTCGTTTGAGAATTTTTATTTTATAAATAACAGGAACGTAAATAATCCGATAAATTTTTTGGTAACAGACAGCATTACGGGAAAAATTTCGGGAGTGACATTTGTCTCTTCAAAGGTAAAAATAAAACATAACAGTGCAGACACGCTTTTTGTTTTCAAATATAGGTATAATAGAGACTTTCCGCCGCCACCGTTTTCTACCAAACCATTTGTTTTTGATTTCCCGCCTGAAAAATATGATTCATTATTTTTAATCTCAAATAATTCATTTTTGCAACCTGAAGAACATTATGTTTATCTGATAAAAGCAGATACAACAAAACCGGGAGGTCGGATAATTGCAAATTTTGACAATAATTTTCCCGAATTGAAAACTCCGACGGATTTATTGTTTCCTATCAGTTATTTAACTAACTCCCGTGAATTTGAGAACTACAAGGAATATAAAAACAGAAAGGAAGCGATAGATGATTTTTGGCTGAGTGTAGGTAGTAATAAGTATAGGTCGGCAGAACTGATTAAAGTGTATTACAATAGGGTTCTATTTGCTAATTTAAGTTTTTCTACCTACAAACCCGGCTGGTTAACAGACAGGGGAATGGTATATATAATTTTCGGACCACCAAAGAATGTTTATAAGTCGCCAACAAGTGAAAAATGGGTTTATTCTTCTTCAAGTTCTGCACCGTTATCTTTTATTTTTAATAAGTATAAGAATGATTATTGTGATAATGTTTATGTTTTGGAAAGACATTTGGAATATAAGCCAATTTGGTATCAGGCTGTTCAAACTTGGAGAAATGGCAGGGTTTATTCGGTAGCGAATTAAATTTTTTTGTAAAACTTTTATTTCAGGATTTTTCTTCTTTACAGGATAATAAAAAAGCCTCCTTTTGCGGGAGGCTTTTTTCGTGTTGTATTTGTTTATGATTATTACTTTTTCAATACTTTGAATTCTACCCGCCTGTTCATGGCTCTACCTTCTTCCGTGTTGTTAAATGCAATCGGTCTGCTTTCTCCGTAACCTTTTACTACCAATCTTGATTTATCTATACCATGTTCAATCAGGTAGTCAGCAACGGCTTGTGCACGTTTTTGTGATAGCTTTAAATTTGCTATTTCACTACCTACATTATCGGTATGTCCTGCAATTTCTATCATTACATTAGGATTATCTTTGAGGAATTTAACTGTTCTGTCCAATTCCGGGAAAGATTCGGGTTTAAGAATAGCTTTACCGAATTCAAAGAAAATATTGTTAAGTCTAACAACTGTTCCGACTTCTACAGGACCTATTCTCATTACTTCGTCTTCTATTTCGGTGTATTCTTTTATGTCAGTCAAATCAATATTTTTGTTTATGTCAAAGAATCCTTTTGCAACTGCTCTAAAACCATATTTTTTACCGGCAGGCAAAATGATTTTAAATTTACCGGTCTTAGGGTCTGTACGTGCAATAGCTACTTCTTTACCGCTTGGCAATTCTTCTACATAAATTTTTGCCATAACAGGTTCGTTTGTCCTGTCGTTTAACACTCTACCCGAAATAAGTACAACCGGTTTTGGTTTTGCTTTTTCAGGTAATTTGATTCTAAAAATGTCAGAACCGCCTATTGAATTTTTTTCAGATGAAAAGTATGCATATTTACCAGATGCTGGAATGTTATATTTTGCATCTGCTTTTTCGCTGTTAAGAACAGGTCCTAAGTTTTGTGGCAATGTCCAATTTGTCCAAGTATCATCTAACCTTTTGGTAACAAAAATATCAGCCTTTCCATATCCGGGATAACCTTCAGTAGAATAATACATTGTAACACCGTCGGCTGCTAAAAACGGACTGTAATCATTCATTACTGTATTGACTACCGGTCCTAAATTTTTTGGTTCAGACCAATGGTTTTCACTTTTTAAGAAACTAACATAAATGTCCAATCCGCCGTAACTGTCTTTTCGTTGTATTGCCATCAATAGAACCCGGCCGTCGTTTGATAAGAAGTAGTTTGCGTATTTACTTTGGTTGTAAAAATTATCAATGATTTGTTTTTCAGGGAAAGACCAACCGTTTCTTGTTCTGTATGAGATTGATACACCAGCACTCATACTTCCGTCTTTGTTATATACATTACCGAGCAACAGTGCATTTCCGTCGGGAGTTACAGATTGTACGAAGTTGCTGTATTTATTGTTCAAAGGATAACCGATATTTTTGGCGGGTGTCCATTGACTATCAACCATTGTGCTAAACCATATGTCGTCTTCGTCTTTGAAACCGCCAATATTTTCAGGATGTTTTTTCCTAACAAAATACAATGTTTTACCGTCCGGTGAAATGAACGGTGCAACCTCATCGTAAATAGAATTAATGTTCGGGCCAAGGTTTTCAGGTTTGGTTTTGAAAACCAGTTTTGGAACCAAGTTAATTTTAACTTTTACGGAATCCTTGCATTCAGAGATCCCGATAGCGTCTATTTGATTCCAACCCGGAACTTTTACCTGGTCCATTTTCACTTCAACCGCACTTACATAAAATTTCGAGATTTCAGGTAAGAAGATATTTAAAGTTCTTGTCTTTTGATTTAATGTTTTTGGTTCGGCTTTATATACAACTTGTTCTTCGCCTTTTTCGGTTCCGTAAATGATTACTTCGGTAATAGCTCCCGGTGCATTATTTTCACAAATCACGACTTGCCTTATTTTCATAGGTTTGTCGTATCCTACTTTTATAAATGCGGGTTTAGGATCTTCTTGTCCGCCTTTTGCTTTTACCGACCAAGCAGCATCAGATTCTCCACCGGGGAACATTGCATTGGGCCAGCCTAAAACCATTTTGGCCGACCTTTTATATTTACTGTATTGAGATGAAAAATCTAAAACTTTAGTTGCCCATTGTGTATTACAAACTTCTTGAGTATCCTTGATGTATGTTACCCCTGCTTTCCAATTTACTCTTGTTGTACTGTCTTTTGTTTCGTTAACTACTTGG
>JALWKH010000226.1 GCA_026996635.1 Bacteroidales bacterium
ATACAGGGGATTGACTTCCGATAAATCGTTGGAAACGGCTGAAAAATTGTACGCACCTGTGAATATCTTTAAGGAAGAAGGATACGAGTTTGACCATTTGCCGGCTTCTTGTTACGAAGCAGCCGAAGAATTGGAAAAAAACAGGGCTGTCTTTGAAGAAAACGGACTTTTCCCTGCCGGCATTATAGATTCCACCATTAAAAAACTTAAAGCTTTCAATGATAAAGGTTTGAGCGAAATGCTTTACGGCAATAAAGAATCACTGAAAGAACTGGTGGATAAATATTTGCATTGCGGGTAAGAAAGGCTTATTTTTAATTTTTACCATAACAAAAAAGGCAACCTTTTCCGGGTTGCCTTTTTTGTTTGTATTGTCGTGAAGTATTACACTTCCACTTTGATTTTGTATGCTTCTGCAAGTCTCTTGTAATATTTCCATCTCCATTGAGCGTCTTCGAGAGCTTGCTTATACATTGCTTCAGCTTTTTCGGGGAATGTTCGTTTGAGTGCCGTGTAACGAACTTCTCCGTTAAGGAATTCTTCAAACTTGCTCCAATCCGGTTCTTTGCTGTCGAGTGAGAACGGATTTTTGCCTTGTGCTTCAAGCATCGGGTTGTATCTATAGAGTGTCCAGTAACCTGCTTCTACTGCCAGCTTTTCTTCTGCTTGTGCTTTACCCATACCTTTTCTCAATCCGTGTGCAATACATGTTGAGTATGCGATGATGAGAGAAGGTCCTTTGTATTCTTCAGCTTCTTTTACAGCTTTGAAAAGTTGGTTTTGGTTTGCACCCATTGCCACTTGAGCAACATATACATATCCGTAAGTCATAGCAAGTGCGCCGAGGTCTTTTTTCCTAATCGGTTTACCTGCTGCAGCGAATTTGGCAACTTGACCTGTTTGTGAAGCCTTGGATGCTTGACCACCTGTGTTTGAGTAAACTTCTGTATCAAGAACGAGTAAGTTTACATCGTGTCCGGCAGCCAATACATGATCCAAACCTCCGTAACCTATATCATAAGCCCAACCGTCACCACCGATAATCCAAATTGATTTCTTAACAAGATAATCTTTGAGAGAAAGAATATCTTTTGCAATAGGATGATTTTCTTTTTCGAGGGCTTTTATTACTTTTTCGCTGCTAATCTTAGATTTTTCACCGTCATGGATTGTTTCAATCCATTCTTTGAATGCTGCTTGGGTTTCTGGATTCACATCATTCATATGTTCTTCCATCTTGCTTCTGATACGGTCTCTGAGTTTTTCAACACCGAGAGCCATACCGAAACCGTATTCGGCATTGTCTTCGAAGAGTGAGTTTGCCCAAGCAGGACCCTTTTTGCTGATTGCGTGATATGTGTATGGTGTTGATGGTGCAGAACCACCGTAGATTGATGAACAACCTGTTGCGTTTGCAATCATCATTCTTTCACCGTACAACTGCGTTACCAACTTAATGTAAGGTGTTTCACCACAACCTGCACAAGCACCTGAGAATTCAAACAGAGGTTGAGCAAACTGTGAGTTCTTAACTGATTTTTCTTTCGGAACAACATTTTCTTTGTACCCTACATTATTATGCAAGTAATCCCAAACTTTTGCTTCGTGCATTTGTTCTTCAAGCGGACTCATTTCGAGTGCATCGGTAGGACAAACATCTACGCACACTTCACAACCTGTACAGTCAAGCACGCTGACTTGTATTCTGTATTGCAATCCGCCGAATTGTTTTTCGGGTTTAGCAACGATTGTTTCGATAGGTTCGGGTGCGTTGTTCTTTTCGTTTTCGTCCATTAAGAATGGTCTGATTGCTGCATGCGGGCAAGAGTATGCACACAAGTTACATTGGATACATGCATCGGCTTTCCAAGTTGGAACGGAAACGGCTACACCACGTTTTTCATATTGGGCGGTTCCGTTCGGGAATGTACCGTCTTCACGTCCTACAAATGTACTTACGGGAAGATCGTCTCCCTTGAGAGCATTCATAGGTTCTACCACTTTCTTAATGAATTCCGGTACATTGTCGTCATAATCTTCTTCTTGCGGCACTTCAATGTTTTTCCATTCTTCAGGTACTTCAACCTTATGAACTTCTTTACCTCCTCTTTCAATAGCGGCAATGTTCATATTAACGATTTCTTCACCTTTCTTGCTGAATGTTTTAATTACCGCATTCTTCATTTCTTTTTCTGCAAGTTCGTAAGGAATTACATTGGAGATTTTGAAGAATGCTGCTTGCATAATTGTATTTGTCCTATTGCCGAGACCGATTTCTTTTGCTATTTCGGTAGCGTTAATGATGTAGAAATTGATGTTGTTTTCTGCCAAATATTTTTTCATTGCAGGTGGCAGATGCCTTTTGGTTTCTTCTTCGTCCCAAATTGAGTTGAGCAAGAATGTTCCGCCCGGTTTCAAACCTTTAAGCATATCATATTTTAACAGATATGCAGGCACGTGGCATGCTACAAAGTCCGGAGTGTTTACCAAATATGTAGAACGGATCGGTTTATCTCCGAAACGCAAGTGAGAAACTGTTACACCGCCTGATTTTTTGGAGTCATAAGCAAAGTATGCTTGTACATATTTATCAGTTGTTTCACCAATGATTTTGATAGAGTTTTTGTTGGCACCTACCGTACCGTCAGAACCGATACCGTAAAATTTAGCTTCGAATGTATCTTCACCGCTGAGGCTGATTTCTTCGCCCATTGGCAATGATGTAAATGTTACATCGTCGATAATACCTACGGTGAAATGATCTTTCGGTTCTCTTTGTTTCAAGTTGTTGTAAACTGCTATAATTTGTGCAGGTGTTGTATCTTTTGATGACAATCCGTATCTACCGCCTACGATAACGGGAGCATTTTCTTTTCCGTAGAACATGCTCTTAACATCGAGGTAGAGAGGTTCACCTGTAGAACCGGGTTCTTTTGTTCTGTCAAGTACTGCAATTCTTTTAACTGATTTAGGCAATACATTGAAGAAGTATTTTTCTGAGAACGGTCTGTAAAGATGAACAATGATTACACCTACTTTTTCTCCTTTTGAGTTCAAGTAATCAACTGTTTCGCGGATAGTTTGGGTAACACTACCCATTGCTACGATAATATTTTCTGCTTCAGGATCACCATAATATACAAACGGATGATATTCTCTTCCTGTAAGTTTGGTTATTTCTTGCATATATGATTCTACGATGTCCGGTACAGCTTCGTAGAATTTGTTTGCAGATTCTTTTGCTTGGAAGAAGATATCGGGATTTTGAGCAGTACCTCTTGTTACCGGATGTTCGGGATTAAGAGCATTATCCCTGAATCTTTGAATTGCATCCCAATCAACCAAATCTCTGAAGTCTTCGGTATCGAGCATTTCCACTTTTTGGATTTCGTGGGATGAACGGAATCCGTCAAAGAAATGAACAAAAGGTATTCTTGATTTAATTGCGCTGAGGTGTGCAACTGCCGCCAAGTCCATGATTTCTTGGATACCGCTGCTTGCCAAGAAAGCAAAACCTGTTTGGCGTGTTGCGTATATATCACTATGATCACCGAAAATAGAAAGTGCGTGAGCCGCTACGCTTCTTGCACTTACATGGAATACACCGGGTAGTAATTCACCGGCTATTTTGTACATATTGGGAATCATTAGCAATAAGCCCTGTGAAGCAGTAAATGTAGTGGTGAGGGCACCCGACTGCAACGAACCGTGAACAGCACCTGATGCACCTGCTTCAGATTGCATTTCAACCACCTTAACGGGATCACCGAAAATATTTTTGCGTCCGTGAGAAGCCCATTCGTCAACATATTCTGCCATGTTTGACGAAGGTGTAATCGGATAAATGGCTGCTACTTCACTGAAAATGTAGGCAATATGAGCTGCAGCATAATTTCCGTCAACTGTTATAAATTTCTTTTCTTTCTTCATATCTCATAAATTTTTACTGTGTAAAATTACCATTTTTTTTTCAGGAATATGATGTTTTAAGC
>JALWKH010000227.1 GCA_026996635.1 Bacteroidales bacterium
TCTCTCTTTTTTTGTGTTACACTTGTTTGTGGTTTTGTAAATCTAAATTTACTTGTCGTTACTATACTAGCATTTGCCGATATACTTTTAAGTGCTGGAAGTACCTTTTGTGCTTGCGAATAGCCTTCGTAGCAGCCACATCTTACAGTGAGAAAGTCACCAACTGTCATAGCTTGACAGCTATCAGGAAATTTCTTCTTTTGAATTTCTAAAGTATTCTCTACAGAGTTTGTTTTACTAAAAAGCTGAACTGTATAGCAAGTTTCTTGTGCAAAGAGGTTTAAAGTAAGCATTAGTGGCAGAAGTAATTTTATCATGGGATATGTACCTTAATTATAATAGCCCCATAGAGACTATTTGTAGGAATCTCTTTTTGAAGGTTTATTTTAATATTTTTCGCTTGAACATTTGTTCTTTTAATAATATTTTTGACATTCAAATATCCTGTGAGAAATGGAAAAAGAAAAATCACCGAAAAAGTTAGTTGTAGAACTTCTTGAAGAAAAGTCTAATCTAAAACAGAAAGTGTTTGATAATACTCTTGAAGTTTTTAATGAAATCAGAAGTATTTTAAAAGAGATTGTAGCAGAAATAAATAATGAAATTTCCGGAAAAGTTGACAGTAGAGTCTTGTTGGAGTTTTATGATAAGGGGACATTTGAAGTTGAGTTGAAAATAGCAGGTGACATATTGGTTTTTAATATGCATACCAATGTGTTTGATTTTCCGCCCGATCATTCGGTAAGGCAAATTACCTATTTTGAAGAAAACCCATATCGAAGTTTTTCCGGCATAATAAGTATTTACAATTTTTTGGCAGATTCTATCAGGTTTAACAGATATGAAGATCTTGGTTACCTAATCGGTCGTATATTCATTAATGTAGATAATCATTATATGGTGGAAGGTAAGAGACAATTAGGATTGTTGTATCGTGATTATCATTTGAATGTTGTTAGCAGGGATGCATTAAAGAATATTATATATTCGGCAATTTTATATACTTTAGATTTCGATTTGCTTGTGCCGCCGTATGATTCTGTTAGTATATTGACGGTTAGGTCTATGTTGGAGACAATAAATAAAGCTAAAATAAAAACGGGAAAGAGGTTAGGCTTTAAGTTTTATCCTGACAGCGACGATATTAATTAATGTAAGCAATAATTTGAATTTTCAACTCTTAATTAAAAAAAGCACAAATGAAAGATGTTATAATAATTCCGACTTATAACGAAAAAGATAATATAGAGGCAATTATAAATGCTGTCTTGCCACTGTCAGAAAATTTTGATGTTTTGGTTGTGGATGATAATTCACCTGACGGAACGGCAGATATTGTTAAAAGGATAATGAAAGAAAAACCGGGAAGAGTACACTTGTTGGAGCGTGAAGGAAAGCTTGGGCTGGGAACTGCATATATCACCGGTTTTAAGTGGGCGTTGGAAAACGGATATGATTTAATATCCGAAATGGATGCAGATTTTTCCCATCCGCCTGAAAAATTATTGGATCTTTATAATGCTTGTGAAAATGAAGGCTATGATGTAGCTATCGGTTCCAGATATATAAGCGGGGTAAATGTGGTAAATTGGCCTATAGGTCGTGTTCTTATGTCATACTATGCTTCGGCTTATGTGAGATTTGTTACCGGTATGAAAATAATGGATACAACGGCAGGATTTGTTACTTACCGAAGGAAAGTACTTGAAACAATCGACTTGGATAATATTAAAATGAAAGGTTACGGGTTTCAGATTGAGATGAAGTTTAAGAGTTGGAAGCACGGTTTTAAAATAAAAGAAGTTCCGATTATTTTTACTGACAGGCAAGTTGGTACTTCAAAAATGAGCGGAGGTATTTTTAATGAAGCTTTTTGGGGAGTACTTTCCATGAAAGTACGCAGTTGGTTTACTAAGTATGAGAAAGTTAACGGCTGATTTAACATAATTAATTCCCTAATGTTTAGCTTTCTTGGCAATAGGAAACATTTATTTAAATATATCATTGTATTTTTTGTTTTATTCGTTGTTATCGCTTTCCTATATAAAAACCTGTTTTATAGTCCTTTTTTACTTCATTGGGATGATGCTAAAAATATTGTAGATAACAATGCCATAAAAGAAGTTTCGTTAAATTCGATAAAAACAATCTTTTCAACTCTTTATGTAGAAATGTATGTGCCGATAACACAATTAACTTATTTGATTGATTATCAGTTGTTCGGACTTTCTTCATTCGGATTTCACTTTTCATCATTGATTTATCATTTTGTCACAACTATTGTCGTTTTTTTCTTTTTCTCCAAATTCTTTGATGAAAAGACATCTTTTGTATTAGCTGTTTTATTCTTGATACATCCTGCCAACATAGAGGCCATTGCTTGGTTGTCTGCCCGCAGTACGATTATTTTTACTTTGTTTTATGTTTTATCTTTAATTCAGTATGTAAATTATTTACAAAAGAAAAAAAAGAAGCATTACTTATTTGCTTTTTTATTCTTTATAATATCAGCATTAGCTAAATCGACTGCTATCACATTACCGGTTGTTTTGTTAGGTTTTGATTGTTATTTTGAAAAAAAATGTAAGGTTTCGTTTATTAAAAATAAAATTCCATTTTTGATAGTTAGTTTTATAATAGGGTATGTTACGACATTGTCGAAGATTCAACCTCCATTTGAATACAGTTATTGGGAAAACCTTATATTGGTTGCTTACCGCATTTTTTTCTATGTGCTAAAATTTATTTTCCCGGT
Source organism: Bacteroidales bacterium (assembly GCA_026996635.1). Classification (GTDB taxonomy): domain Bacteria; phylum Bacteroidota; class Bacteroidia; order Bacteroidales; family JALTDM01; genus JALTDM01. The sequence goes on from JALWKH010000227.1 coordinate 2,756, forward strand.
ACATTATTCGGTTTTTTATACCATAAGTCCAGAAGTTTTCGACAAAATATTGTATTTGTCTTTATTGTTGTGGGCTTTTATTTTTGTTTTCATTTGAAAAGAATCCCTTTCTTTTTTTATGTTTTTTCTTTTTTTTGACGGCTATTTCAATAAATCTTAATGTTATTCCTTATACGGTACAGGTTATTACAGATAGGTATTTATATCTTCCTATGATTGGGTTACTTCTTGCAGGAGGTTTGTTTATACATGAATTGATAAATAATAAGCGATATATTATAGCCGGAATAGTTTTGTATGTTATATATTTGATTTTAATATCAATAAAACTTACATCCTATTGGAAAAATGAAAAAACACTCTTTTTACATACTATTGAAGAAGATCCTAATGCAATTCCCGTGAAGAATTTAATGGTTGTTATTTATAAAAATAAAGGAGAGTATAAAAAAGCATTAAGGCTTGCTAATGAAATAATTGATGATTATCCGGATTATGTAGAAGCCTTAAATAATAGAGGTAATTTGTATTTAAAAATAAAACAATATAATAAAGCACTTCAAGATTTTCAAAAGATTATATTGTTAGGTAAAGCAAATTCGGAAACTTATATAAATTTAGGTAATTTATACTTTTCATTAAAACAATTTGATTTAGCAATAAAATCGTATGAAAAAGCTATAGAATTAGATCCTGCATTCTATTTAACGTATGATCACTTAGGTAGGTTATATGCCTATATGAAGAACCCGGATAAGGCAGAATATTATCTTACTAAAGCAATAAATCTAAATATAACTTACGGAATGTCTTATCAAACTAGGGGAATGGTTTACATCGTTTATTATAAAGACATAAAAAAGGGTTGTCGTGATTTAAAAATGGCAGAAAAATACGGAGTAAATGTCGGGAACTTAATAAAAAAGTTTTGTAAGTAACATACCTATAATTTGAAAATAAATAAGTAATTGGGGTTTTATTAAAAAATAAAAAATTCAACTTTTTAATGTTTTGGTTTATAGTATGTTAAGTTGGATGTTTTTTTGTAACCCGTATTATTTTAATCAATAAAAAATGAAATATTAACTTGGTTTATAAAAAATTATTATATTTAGACTTTGAAAAAAATATCAGTAATTGGTGTTAAACGCTTAATTTTTAGGTATATGCTAAAAAAGTATTTATTTTTATTGTTAGGAACTGCCATATTATTAGCAAATAATGCTTTCGGGCAGTCAGGTACAATTAGTGGTAAGGTAACGGATGATAAAGGAGAGCCTTTACCGTTTGCAAATGTTGCCGTAGTTGATGAAGGCGGTAACAATATTACAGGTGCAATGACCGACTTTGACGGGAAATATACCATAAAGCCTGTGCCGGCAGGTCGAGTGAGGGTTAGAGCATCCATGATGGGTTACAGGACGGTACAGTTTAATGATGTGGTTGTATCTCCCGGCAAGATTACCTTCCTTAATTTCAAGCTTTCTACAAATGTGCAAAAGCTGAAAACGGTTGTGGTAAAAACATATAAAAAACCTCTTATTGAAAAGGATAATACCCAGTCAGGAGCAACTGTTACTTCCGATGAAATTCAAAAGATGGCAACACGCTCGGCAACTGCCGTTGCAACTTTGTCCGGAGGTGTGTATTCTGAAAACGGACAAGTGGGAAGTATTCGTGGTGCACGTAGTGAGGGTACGGTTTATTACATTGATGGTATGAAGGTTAGAGGATCCACTGCATTGCCAAAAAGTGCAATTGACCAAGTTTCTGTGATTACAGGAGGTTTGTCTGCTCAATATGGTGATGCTACAGGTGGTGTAATCTCCATTACCACAAGAGGTCCTTCAAAGGAAGTTCACGGAGGTTTGGAATTTGTTACATCTCATTTTTTGGATCCTTATGATTATAATCTAGCTGAATTTTCTCTTACAGGTCCTCTTTATTCCAAGATGATGAAAGATCCTGAAGATACTACAATTACAAAGAAAGTTCCGATTGTAGGATATTTTATTTCAGGTGATATTTCATATGTGAAGGATGATAACCCTTCTGCTATTGGAAACTGGATTGTCAAAAAAGATAGTTTGGATTATATTCTTGAACATCCTTATAAGCCTGCAAGTGATGCTTTTGTTAATTACTTGAATGCAGAGTTTTTACATGCAGATGCTTTTGAAAAAGTAAAAGCAAAGCAAAATGTTCAAAAGTATGAAATAAATTTAGCAGGTAAGATGGATTTCAGGCTCTCGAAAAATATGAATTTAACATTCGGAGGATCTATTGATGCTTTTGACAGAAGATTGTATAATTTTTCTTTTACATTATTTAATACTGATAATAATGCTGAAAGAATATACAATTCATGGAGGGTGTACGGTAGATTCACTCAAAACTTCAAAGCTAAAAACAAAGAAGAAGAAAAGAAGCAAACCATTAAAAACTTCTATTATCAATTACAAGTTGATTACTCTAAGACAACAAGTATAATTCAAGATGCGGACCATAAAGATAACTTCTTTGAATACGGGCATGTTGGTAAGTTCCATACATATAAAGTTAGAACATACGAATATACCGATACGGTAACGGGTTATGAAGGTAGAAATATTTGGGTAAATACTGCTTTCGAAGATACATTGGTTACATTTGAACCGTCAACTGATAATCCTGATCTTGCTCTTTATACAGAAAGTTATTATAATTTGTTTGATTTACACAGCGGGTTTTACAGGAATAAAGAATTAATTCAATTTGGTGGAGGTTTGCTTAATGGTGACCAACCACCTGCTGTTTATAATTTATGGGCTGCTCCCGGTACACAATATAACGGATATTCAACATTTGACGGGATACAATTCCGTGTAACCGGTAGGGCAAGTGGAGACTTCCACAACCATGAAATTTCATTCGGGTTTGAATATGAACAAAGAAGTGACAGATATTATTCCGTAGCTCCTGTAGGATTATGGTCGCTGGCAAGATTGCTTACAAATTACCACATTACACAGCTTGATTTTGCAAATCCACATGCAGTTTACAGGGATGGCGTTTTCCAAGATACAATCTGGTATGATAGATTGTATAGTGCTGATGCCCAGTACGAATTTGATATGAGATTAAGAGAACATTTAGGAATTCCTGTTGACAGTAAACAATGGTTGGATATAGATTCTTATGATCCCAGTGATCTATCTATAGATTATTTCAGTGCAGAAGAATTATTAAACAATGGTAATTCTTATGTTACTTATTACGGATACGATCATCATGGTAATAAGTTAACTTATAAGCCTTCTTTTGAAGATTTCTTTACTAAAAAAGATGAATATGGTAAGTTTGAAAGACCAATTGCACCATTTGAACCAAATTATATAGCAGGGTATATTCAAGACAAATTTGCATTTAATGATCTTATTTTTAATGTTGGTTTGCGTGTTGACAGATATGATGCAAACCAAAAGGTGCTCAAAGATATGTTTTTGTTCTATGATGCATATACTGTTGGAGAAGCCAAAAAAGTAAGACCTGATTTGTTTACAAATATGCCTTCAAATATCGGAGATGATTATGTAGTATATGTTGATAATCTGGAAAATCCATCTTCAATAGTTGGTTACAGATCCGGAACAGATTTGGCAACTGTTAAATGGTATAAAGCTGACGGAACACAGGTTTCGGATCCAAAGAGCATTAGTCAACAATTAAATCCGTTGCTTAAAAATCCTGATGAAAAGATGACACCTGATGCATTTAAAGATTATGAACCTCAAATAACACCGATGCCACGTATTTCATTTTCTTTTCCGATTTCAGATGTAGCATTGTTCTTTGCTCACTATGACATTTTATCAAAGAGACCTTACGATGCTGTAAGGTTGAATATGATACAATATTATTATATTACAACACAAGGACAAAATGTTATCAATAATCCTAATTTGAAACCTGAAAAGACAGTAGATTACGAAATAGGTTTCCAACAAAAGCTTAATGATGTTTCTGCTTTGAAGATTTCAGGTTTCTACCGTGAAATGAACAATATGGCACAGGTTCAATATGTGTACGGTGCTTATCCAGTTGATTACATAACTTATACAAATATTGACTTTGCAACAGTAAAAGGTCTTACAGTTACGTATGATTTGAGAAGAACAGGAAATGTTAAATTAATGTTGAGTTACACATTGCAGTTTGCAGATGGTACTGGGTCGGATCCTACAACTGCATTAAGTCTTGTTACAAATAACCAGCCTAATATTAGAAATATTTATCCGTTGTCATTTGATCAAAGGCATTCGCTGGTTGGTAATATAGACTACAGATTCTCAAGCAGGAATTATAACGGACCTGTTATTGCGGGTAAAAAGATTTTTGCAGATGCAGGAGCAAATGTTACTTTCAGGTATGGAACAGGAACTCCGTATAGTAAGAGGGATATTGTAACAAACAGGTTGATAGGAGATATTAATGCTGCTAGAAAACCGGCAAGATTTACTGTGGATTTAAGGATAGATAAGAGCTTTAGTGTAAATCTCGGAAAAGGTGAAGGAAAGGATAAGAAAAAATTAGATTTGAATGTATATTTAACAGTTGAAAACCTATTTAATACTCTAAATGTTCTTGACGTTTATTCAACAACAGGAAATCCTGATGATGACGGTAAGCTTGGAACAGCACAGTTCCAACAACAGGTACAACAACAAAACGATCCTGTTGCCTATGAAAATTATTACATAATGTATTTACAAAGACCTTGGATGTATTCATTACCAAGAAGAACAAGGGTTGGTGTTTCAATTAGTTTCTAATTAGTTAATAATGAAAAATAAAAATAATATGAAAACAAAATTTTTAACATTCATTTTTATTTCAATAATAAGCGGATATGTTTTCGGGACCGTTCCGCCGGAGTGGTTCAAAAAGCATAATAAAAGTTTCCATACAAAAAACAGTGGTGGTTGTGCTGCGCCGGCATATTCCAGTGTTTTGGAGTTAAATAATGTTAGAACCACAATTCATACCGGAGGTGATATGTGGTGGGACCTTTTAGGAAACCCAAGGTATGAAATTCCAAAAGGTTCAGGAAAGCATTCACTATTTTTGGGTGGTATTTGGATTGGAGGAACAGATGTAAATGGTCAACTTAGGGTATCTGCTGTAAGATATAGAGCTAATGGTACGGATTATTATACAGGACCACTAATTGTTAGCGGACCTAATCAAGGAACAACAACGCCCGAAGAATGTGAAAAATACGATAAGCATTTCAGAATAAAAAGATCAGATGTCGCAAAGTTTAGAACATGGATTACTGCATATTTAAATGGGACAACAGATGAGTTGGGTGAAGAATATGACGGTTATACTATTCCTGATGCTATTTTAAATTGGCCGGCTCACGGTGATGAAGCATTAGGATACGACCATTATTTAGCACCTTTTTATGATAACAATAATGACGGATATTATAATCCAATGGATGGGGATTACCCGTATTTTGATTTAGATGGAGAGTTACCTTGCGGTACAACGCCTGAAGAAAGAGTTCCAAGACTATATGGAGATGAAACATTATGGTGGGTTTACAATGACAGAGGTAATGTTCATAATGAAAGTAAGGGGGAAGCAATAGGAATGGAAATTAGAGCACAAGCTTTTGCTTTTGCAACCAGTGATGAATTGAATAATATGACTTTTTACCATTATGAATTGATTAATAGATCAACATATACCTTGGAAAATTGTTATTTCGGGGTAAATAATGATGCAGATATAGGTAATTATGCTGATGATTATACAGGATGTGATGTTAAACGAGGAATGGGATACGTTTACAATGGTGATGAAGATGATGATGGTGCTAAAGGATACGGTAAACATCCTCCTGCCATAGGTATTGATTTCTTTGAAGGACCTTATCAAGATCCTGATGGAAGTGATTACGGTGCAAGTGGTTTACCACCAGATGGAGGTGTTAATGCTTGTGATGAAAGCATTAACGGTTTGAATTTCGGTGATGGAAAACCTGATAATGAAAGGTGGGGAATGAGAAGATTTGTGTATTATATAAATGGAGGAGGAAATCAAGGTGATCCCGAAACAGCAACAGAATATTATAATTATTTAAGAGGATATTGGAAAGATGGTGTTAGAATGACTTTTGGTGGAGACGGACATAGTGGAACTGTGGTTTCAGATTTTATGTTTCCTGGACAACCAACAACTGATCCATGTGGTTGGGGTACCGGAGGAGTTCAAATGGGAGATTGGTCTGAAATAACTGCAGGAAATCAACCCGGTGATAGAAGATTTGTTCAGTCAGCAGGACCATTTACACTTAAACCGGGTGCAGTAAACGACTTGACTTTAGGTGCAGTTTGGGCAAGGGCGAATGGTACAGCGTGGCAATCAGTAGTAGAGGTTCAAAGAGCTGATGATATGGCTCAAGCTCTCTTTGAACATTGTTTTAAAGTAGTGGACGGCCCCGATGCACCTAGTATGAAAGTGATTGAACTTGACAGAAAGTTAGTATTTTACATGTATTATCAAAATCCTTCTTCAAATAATTACGGTGAAAAATATGCAGAAGAAGATCCTTTTATAACTTGTCCTTTAGATCCAAATACAGGGGAACAAACAGATTGTGACAGAATATACAGGTTCCAAGGCTATCAGGTATATCAATTAAAGGATGCAACATGTTCTGTTAATGATATAGGAGATCCAAGTAAAGCTAAACTTGTGTTCCAATGTGATATAAAAGATGGAGTATCAAGATTAGTAAACTTTATTTATGACGGCGAACTTGGATATGATGTTCCACAAGAAATGGTAAATGGCGCAGATCAAGGACTGCAGCATTCATTTGTAATTACTCAAGATGCTTTTGCAGCAGGTGATAAGAGGCTTGTAAATCATAAACAATATTATTTCGTTGCTATTGCATATGCATACAATAATTTCAAACAATATGATCCAACAGATCCACAAGCCTTAGATGGTCAAAAGAAACCTTATTTGGCAGGACGTAAAGGTGAGGATGGAGGTCAAATTAAAGTATATGCAGTAATGCCTCATAAAACAGAAAATACACAAAACGGCACGATTCTTAATAGTACCTACGGAGAAGAGCCTCCGATTGTCCAAGTTGAAGGTCATGGTAATGGTATGAATATAATTGACCTTGATCCTAAAACTGAATCTAAAATATTAGATTTAACTCCCGGACAAAAGCTCGATGAAGTAACTTATAAAAAAGGATACGGTCCTATAAAAGTACAAGTGGTAGATCCTATCCATTTGAAAGCAAAAGATTTTGTGTTGAAGTTTGACAGCACAAAATCAACCGGGCCTTCAATGTATAGTGGGTATATAAATGATGTTAACAATACCAGTCAAATCAGTAAATGGTATGTTGAAGTTGAAGAAGATAATAAAGTGATTTGGAGTGATAAATGGATAAGTTTCGCTCCGAATGAATACTTATTGCCTGATTACGGAATTTCTATAAATATTTATCAGGTAACTCCTCCGGGAAGAAAAATCGCTACAACAGCACAAGGTTATGAGCCAAATCCGGAAAAACACGGATTTTTAACAGCAAGTATGACTTTCTCTGATGTGCAAAAACAATGGTTGATGTTCTTGCCTGATCAAGACGGTAATACACCACAAAATTGGATAAGGTCAGGAACACATCAAGAAAGCACAAATGACCATTCTCCATATGATGATTTTTTGTCTGGTTCAGATTGGTATGATCCTAATGAAGATTATGAAGGCATATTGAATGGTACTTGGGCACCGGGATTCATGACAGCAACTGACCAATATGTATCATTTTTACATTATGGTGTAAGGCCGGATAGAGCAAGAACATTTTATGAACAAAACGGTGTTAAATTACAATACAGTTTGCCGAGTATAGATTTTGTTATAACAAAAGATAAGAGCAAGTGGACAAGAAGTCCCGTGATTGAAACATGTGAATTTGATACAGTTAATGGTCAATTAGTGGCCGGTCCATCTGAAGGTAGAGCTTTAAAGTATCATTTGAGGAAACATGCTTCAGTTGATAAGTATGGTAGAACAGATAATATTGGTGATGAAAATAATCCGAATTATTCAAATTTCGTAGCTGATAGCGGTATGGGATGGTTCCCGGGTTATGCAATAGATGTGGAAAGCGGAATAAGATTGAATATAATCTTTGGAGAAGACAGTAAATATCAGGGAGAAAACGGTAGGGATATGATTTGGAATCCTACTAGTGATATTTATAGTGATTTGTACTGGTATACCGGCGGGAATGACGGTGATGTTTATTTTGGTGGTAAACACTATATTTATGTAATATCAAAGCCGTATTTCGATCCGGATAACACAGGACAAGTAGGATATTATGTGCCGGAATATGATTACGGTAAAACTATTTATGAGAAATTGGCAACAGATGATGAGAATGAGATTGGTAAGGTATTTGCAAACGCTGCATGGATAAGTATTCCTCTGCTGAATCCAAACTTTAAAGTATCAAATAGCAGTGATCCGTATGCATTTATTCAAAGTGATGTAAGAATTAAGATAAGGATGGCAAATCCGTATAGAATAAGTGTAAACGGATATGCAAAAAGTAATCCTGTAAACGGTAATAGACCGATGTATAGGTTCAGTACAAAAGGACTGGAAGCTGTAACCGATGATTTGACAACAGCACAAGATGCACTTGATTTGATTAGAGTAGTGCCGAATCCGTATTACGGATATTCGGAATATGAAACGAGTGCTGTAGATAACAGGGTAAGGATAATTAACTTACCTAAGAAATGTACTATTTCAATATACAATGTAAGTGGTACATTGATTAGAAGGTATAAGAAAGACAGTGAACAAACATATCAGGATTGGGATTTGAAGAACGAGTATGGAATTACTGTTGCAAGTGGTGTATATATTATTCATATAGATGCACCCGGAATCGGAGAAAAAGTATTGAAATGGTTTGGTGCATTACGTCCAATGGACTTGATAGGATATTAAAAATTTTTAAACTTAATATATCAAGATTATGAAAAAAATATTAGGCTTAATAGTAATTATTGCAACAATAGCCGGTACCTCTTATGCAGGGAATGATCAACGTAGAGGACAGGCCGGTGCATCAGAGCTTTTAATAAATCCGTGGGCAAGAAGCTCAGGAATGGGAGGTGCGAATAGTGCAATATCGAGGGGTGTAGAAGCTTTGCATCTTAATGTTGCAGGTATAGCGTTTACAAGGTCTACACAGTTAGCTTTTACTCATACCAACTGGCTGGTTGGAAGTGATATAGGAATTTATTCCTTTGGTCTGACCCAAAGAGTAGGCGAAACAGGAGTATTAGGTTTGGGGTTGACAAGTGTTGATTACGGAGAAATACCTATTACAACTGTAAATGTTCCTGAAGGTGATTTGGGAACTTTCCATCCGACAAATACTATAATCAATGTGGCTTATGCAAAGGCTTTCAGTAATAGTATTTACGGTGGTGCGAATATAAAAATTGTTAATGAAGCAATCTCAGACTTGAAGGCAAGTGGAGTAGCTATTGATGCAGGCATTCAATATGTTACAGGAATCGGAAAAAATAAAAAGTTGGGAAAGAAAAATGAAGATAATCTGGTGTTCGGTATTTCTATGAAGAATTGGGGACCGCCGATGCGATATAGAGGAGACGGTATGTCCGTGAGAGCTACTTTGGCTGACGGTAAAACTTTAACAGTAGAGCAAAGGTCTCAATCATTCGAGTTGCCGTCAATGTTGCAAATAGGAGGTGCTTATATTTTAACCTTCCAACAAGAGGTTGATACTGTTGAAGAAACTGTTAAGAGAATTCAATATATGAATATTTCCGCAACATTTACTTCAAATGCTTTTACAAAAGACCAATACCGTTTTGGTTTGGAATACAGCTACAAAGATATCATAATGGTAAGAGCAGGATATGTGTATGAAAAGGGTATTTTTGATTATGAAACACGAACCACTGTATTTACAGGTCCCTCTGCAGGTATTTCAATAAATATACCGCTTAATAAGGAAAAAGGTTCAACATTTTCATTGGAATATTCATACAGAGATACAAATCCATTCAACGGAGTGCATACAATAGGTGCAAAGGTTACATTGTAAAATGTTTTTTGAAATAAAATTTAAAACTGCTCATTCGGCTTTATCCGTTTGAGCAGTTTTTTTATATAGAAAAAGTATCAATATGAAAGGTTTTATCATAGGGATAAAAGAGTATTTTGCAGCAATTGCTTTTACTTTTAGAAACGGAATGTGGTGGGCATATTTAGTTCCTGTCATTCTCACCGTTTTATTTTTTGTTGTCGGTTGGTTTTCTGTTGATTACCTGCTTGATGCCGCTAAGGATTTTATGATGACAAAACTTGATAAAGATTCTTTTATATACACTTATTTAGAACCTTTGTTGAGCGGATTACTATGGTTAGTGGTTAAGGTAGGGTTCTTCTTGGTTTTCAGTTATATAAACGGATATTTGTTGTTGATCGTAATGTCACCGTTGTTAGCTTATTTGTCCGAAAAAACTGAGAAAATTATTACCGGAAATGATTATCCTTTTTCGCTTCAAAAGTTTATTAATGATGTGGTGAGAGGCATTTTGATAGGAGTGCGAAATTTTTTGTATGAAACTTTAATAAGTATTCTTTTGTTTGTAATTGTATTGGTACCGGTGATTGGAGGATTTGTTGCAGTTATGTTGCCTGTGTTAATGTTTTTCGTTTCAGCTTATTTTTACGGTTTTTCTTTTTTGGATTATGTTAGCGAGAGGAGAGGTTACGGAATAAGAGAAAGCGTTAAATTTGTGAGGAGAAATGCAGGGTTTGCGGTAGCGGTAGGAGGAATTTTCTCGTTTTTGCTGATGATACCTTTTATAGGCTCACTTTTGGCGGGAATGGCGGCTGTTACTGCATCTGTAGCTGCATCAAAAGCGTTTGCAGGTGGAAAAGAATAAAAAATATAAAATCGGAATAGTTTCTTATACTAATGTTTTGCCTTTCCTTTACGGATTGAAAGATTTGGAAGGAGTTGAACTTATTGACGAGTATCCGTCAAAGCTTGTTTCGGAATTTATCTCGGGTAAATATGATTTGGTTTTGCTGCCAACAGGTGCCTTGAATAAAGTTGACGGTGCAAAAATCGTAAGTAATTATTGTATAGGTGCAGACGGTGAAGTCGCTTCTGTTTGTTTGTTTTCCGATTCTCCTTTGGAATCATTAAAAGATATTTATTTGGATTACCAATCAGCGACTTCCGTAAGGTTGTTTAAAATTCTTGCAAAAAAGTTTTTGAAACAAGAGTTAAATTATTTGCAGACTTCCGATGACGACTACATTGAAAATGTAAATAAAGACTCCGGCATTCTTGTTATAGGAGACAGGACTTTCGGGCTTAAATCAAGGTTTAAATATGTTTATGATTTAGCTGAACTGTGGAAACAATTTACAGGACTTCCTTTTGTATTTGCTGCTTGGGTAACTAAAAAAGATTTGCCCGAAAAATTTTTAGCGGAATTTGATAATGCATTATCAAAAGGGGTGGAAAATATAAATGCAACTGTAGAATATTTTGAGAGTAAACGAGTTTTGCCGCAAAGAGAGTTTTTGAATGATTATTTAAGTAATAAAATTTCTTATGTGTTGGATGAGAGAAAGAAAGAGAGTATAAAATTATATTTGAATTACTTAAATGAATTGGGATTATGATAGACACTGCCAATATACCAAATCCTTGTTTTGTAATAGAGGAGGCTAAAATTAAGAGAAACATTAAAGTTTTTGAACGCTTGCAGGCTGAAACGAATGTGAAGTTTTTGATGGCACTGAAAGGATTTGCCAACTATAAGGCTTTTGATTATTTTAAGGGTGTGATAAACGGCGCTTCTGCAAGTTCATATTCCGAGGCAAAGCTCGCTTATGATTATTTATCGCAAGATGTGCATTTGTATGCTCCCGTCTATTTGGAAGATGAGTTGGAGGAGATGGCAAAATTTTCCACACACATTACTTTTAATTCTTACAATCAATATGAGAGGTTTTACAACACGGTAAAGCAAATAAATCCTGCTATTTCAGTCGGGTTAAGAGTAAATCCGGGATATTCGGATGTGGAAACAGAGTTGTATAATCCTGCAAATCCGCAATCACGCTTGGGCATTCCCGCTGAAAGTTTCGATAAATTGCCAGAGGGTGTGGAAGGCTTGCATTTTCATACTTTATGTGAATCGAAAGATGATGCTTTGGAAAAATTGATTGACAGTTTCGAAGAGAAGTTTGGCAAATATCTTAACGGGCTGAAGTGGATAAACATAGGTGGTGGTCATCTGGTTACGCACAAAGATTATAACCTGAACCGTTTTGTAGAGATAATGAATGAGTTTTCCGGTAAATATCCGCATTTGACTGTTTATGCAGAGCCGAGTGCTGCTTATGTTTGGCAAACAGGCTTTTTGTTGGCAAGGATTGAGGATGTAGTTGAAAACGGAGGAATGAAAACAGCAATTTTGAATGTGTCGTTTACCGCACATATGCCGGATACTTTGGAGATGCCGTATAAACCACGTGTATTGAACGAAACAGAAAACGGAAAGTATGTTTACCGATTCGGTGGAAACAGTTGTCTTGCAGGTGATTTTATTGACGGTTTCCGTTTTGATAAGCCTTTGAAAACTGGTGATGAAATAATTTTGTGTGATATGGTGCATTACACTACTGTAAAAACCACATTTTTTAACGGAGTAAAGCATCCTTCGATAGGACTTTTGAAGGAAAGCGGAGAATTTACTT
>JALWKH010000228.1 GCA_026996635.1 Bacteroidales bacterium
ACCTTCAGGGATATTGTAAACTTTAAGCCAGTAGCACTTGCCTTTTTCGGTAAAGAACAACAGAGTGTTGTGCATTCTGGCAATGTAAAGGTTTTCGATAAAATCTTCTTCGCGTGTTGACGAACCCTTACTGCCCACACCGCCACGGCGTTGCAACCTGTATTCGTTTAGCGGTGTGCGTTTGATGTAACCGAGATGCGAGAAAGAAATAACCATTTCTTCGTTTTCATAAAAATCTTCGGGGTTAAATTCTTCGGCATTTACTTCAATCTCGGTTCTTCTTTCATCGCCGTAGAGTTCTTTTATTTCGAGTAGTTCGTCTTTGATTATTTGCATTCTGCGTGGTTCGTTTTCCAGAATGTCTTTTAAGTCTTTGATTTTTATTTGCAATTCTTCGTATTCCGCCCTTAATTTTTCTTGTTCCAATCCGGTAAGTTGTCGCAAACGCATTTCTGTAATCGCCCTAGCCTGAACATCGTCCAAACTGAATCTTTCCATAAGCCTTTTACGGGCCTCTTCAGGCGATTGTGACGAACGGATGATTTGGATAACTTCATCGATATTGTCCGAAGCTATAATCAAACCTTCGAGTATGTGTGCCCTTTCTTCTGCTTTTCTCAGGTCGTATTTAGTCCTTCGTATTACTACTTCGTGTCTGTGTTCTATGAAGTGGAACAAAAGATCTTTAAGGTTAAGCAGTTTGGGCCTGCCGTTTACAAGAGCAATGTTGTTTACATTGAAGCTGTTTTGAAGTTGGGTATGCTTAAATAAGTTATTAATCACTATTTCGGGGCTAGCGTCCTTTTTCAAGTCAATAACAATACGCATACCTTCCCTGTCGGTTTCGTCGTTTATGTTGGAAATCCCTTCTATTTTCTTTTCGTTTACAAGGTCAGCGATTTTTTCAATCAAGCTTGCTTTGTTTACATTATAAGGTATTTCGGTTACTATAATTTGTTCCCTGCCTGTTTTGGTTGTTTCTACATGCCATTTTGCCCTTACTACTATCCTGCCGCGTCCTGTTTCATACGCTTCTCTTACTCCTTTGTAGCCATAAATTATACCACCTGTCGGGAAGTCGGGAGCTTTTATTATTTTTATTAACTCGTCAATTTCAATATCCCTGTTGTCTATATATGCCACGAGTGCATCAATCGTGTCGGATAAGTTATGAGGAGGCATATTGGTAGCCATACCCACGGCAATACCGGAAGCACCGTTTACAAGCAAAATCGGTATTTTGGTAGGCAGCACAACGGGTTCTTTGAGAGTTTCGTCAAAGTTCGGTTGGAAATCTACTGTTTCTTTGTTAATGTCAGCAAGAGTTTCTTCGGCGATTTTTGCCAACCTTGCTTCGGTATAACGCATTGCAGCCGGGCTGTCTCCGTCTATTGAACCGAAGTTACCTTGTCCGTCGATAAGCGGATAACGCAAAGACCATTCTTGCGCCATTCTTACCATTGCGTCATATACGGAGCTGTCGCCGTGCGGGTGGTATTTACCCAATACATCACCGACTATTCTGGCTGACTTTTTATATGGTTTATTTGATAAAAGTCCCAGGTCATTATACATTCCGAACAGAACCCTGCGGTGAACGGGTTTGAGACCGTCCCTTACATCCGGTAATGCACGGGATACTATCACCGACATCGAATAATCGATGTACGATGACTTCATTTCTTCTTCGATGTTTACTTTGAGAATGTTTCCACCTTGTATTTCTTCCATTTGGTGAGTTTTTTATAAAATCTGCTTAATGTTTTATTAAGAATTGCAAATTTAATATTTATTTTTTGCCCTGAGAATATTCTCGGGCATATAATGAAAGGTAGTTTGATACAAATTTATTCTTTTTCCACACCAATTATGCTATATTGATATAATTTTGTGGCTAAAACCATACTGTTTAGGTTGAAAATTGAAACACCGCCTTAAAAGACAGTGCTAATCATTTTTTATCTTTCGTGCAGGGTTTGTTTTTTGCGATTCATTCGCAAATATTCATATCCACACAATAGAATCGTGCGGCAACATTGGGAATTTTGACTTAAGAATATTGAATAATGAACAACGAATGATAAATGATAGAACCTTCTAAAATCGATATTCAATATTCGATGTTCGATATTCATATTTTGACTTTAGCCTTATATTTAACAATAATTTATAGGTAATATTTTTCGTTTCTAAATAAAGAAAACTATTTAGCTTACACTATTTTTTATTCCCGGATTAATTTTAATCAAATCATTTACAAAAGCCTTCTTGTCTCTCGGCGAGATTATTATTTCGCTGAACTTTCCGTATTTAATGGCAATGCGGTCAAATGAAGGTGCCGGTGATGAAATCAAGCTCTTGGTATTTGAAACCTCTTTTATTGCTTCAATGTCAATGGGTTTGAATGAAAATATTCCGTGTTTTATTTTAAGATATTTGCCGTCGATAATGTATTCCGTTTTGAGGAAAAGGTGCAAAACAAAAGCAAAAATCAATGTTAACAAACCGATAGCAACGGCAGTGGAAAAATCAAACCCATACTTCATCAAAGCAGGCACAAGCGGTCCGTAAAAAAGTAAGAAAATAACAACTAAAAAGCCATATGATACTTTTGCAGGGTAGGTTTTGGGCATAAACAAAATTTTCTACATTTTAAAAAGTATATCCTATACTCATTCCAGCATATGGTTGCCATAAATGATAACCTATATTTGGATCACCGTTATACACATAAAAGTCGTATAATGGTGTAAATCCTACATTAAAAAAAAGTCCTCCAGTAGGTTTTTGAAATCTATAACCTATTCTCAAGGCCAAAACCAGTATCAGTTCCTTATGAAATTTATCAAGATAATTCATCAAAACTGTTGTAACTCCACTACCAACTTCTATGAAATGTTTATTTTTAGAAATCGGAACTAATCCGGTCAATTCAACAGGAATTACATTTAATATCAATTTATTATCATTAAAGTTTTTAGTAAATCCGTAACCAATTCTAGAAGAAAGGCACAACTTTTTTGACAAATAAAACAACCTATTATAATTAACTGAATAGAGAATGCCATTACCTCCAAATTCTACAAAAACAGTATTTCTTTTTAATTCCTTTTGAACTAAATTTTGTGAATTTGCCAAAAAAGAAACAAAAACAATTAAAAAAAATATAAAAGTTTTATACCTCACCTCTTAAAAATCACAAGATTACAATTCTAGTGTAATTTATTATAAAGCTTAACAGTCGTTCCTGAAAACTTCCTTTTCTCACCAATTATCCGGATTGAAAACCCTTTGCAAAATATCGTTTATTCGTGCTGCAGGGTCTTTTCTGATTTGCTTTTCTTGGTCGGCTATTTTTACAAACAAACCGTTTACGCCTTTTCTGGTTGCATAATCGGTCAAGTCGGTGTTAACTTTTTTCCAGCCCATTGTGCGAGCTACTTTGTTGTATGATGTTGTTAGTGTTCGCCAAGCGGAATTTGCAGAAATACCGGCTACCAACGGCTTATCGAGAGATTTTTGCATTACGGGCTTGTACAAATTTACGAGCGAAGTAAATGTTTTTTGCCTGAAATAATGTGTAGCCGCAGTGTCGCTTCCTTTTAGTATATTCCACGCATCGGATATGGTCATAGATTTTACTGCATTTTTGAAAATAGGAGTAGCACTCTTTGCCGCATCTTCGGCAGCACGGTTCATTCTCAAGACAACATCATCAACCATTTTAGAAACTCCCACAGCTTTTAATAAAGGATGGTCTTTGTGTTTTAATATTTCACGAGCATCAGGCGGAAGTAATATCTTAACGGCTGCATCACCGTAATATCCGTTTGTTTTCGACAGAATTCCCACAGCTTTGTCCGTTCCTACCTCCAAGGCTTCTTTCAATCCCTTTATAACCTCCTGCTCGGTAAGTTTATTGTTTGATGATTGTGCTTGTGCCATTGCTTCATCTGCCACCTTCATTAGTGAATCACAACCTGTTAAGTAGAAAATCACCAAAACAGAAAACAAAATTTTTTTCATAGCTTATCTTTTTATTTGATTTCAGACAAAAGTAATAAAAATTGAACGGAAGCAAAACTACTTATAGAAAAACTTATCAACCAAAGTATTACCGGGGGTAATTATTTTTAATAAATAAATTTGCCCGTGACTTAATTTATCCAATCCGATTTTGTTTATGCCCACAGACAAATCAATAGATGCAATCAAAGTTTTACCGGACAAATTCACTATGAATAATTGTCCTTCTTCTCCCTGAGAATTGTTAACAACAAGGTTGTTTCCTTCTACAAAATAACTTATACCTTGTTGCAAATTATTTATCTCGATAGCAACTTTGCCCTTCTCCTTTGTCAAGCCGTCAAAATCCGTTTGGTAGAGTTTATAATAATTTATTCCTTTAGCAGGATTTTTGTCCACCAAGTTATAGTAATGAATTAAATTGCTATTGCCGGCACCGTGTACAGTTGCCAAAACAAAATAATTTTCACCGTCGTAAGATTTTTCTACCGTAAAGAAATCATTATTTATTTCCGCCGTGGTTTCCCATTCCAACACAACAGTACCATTTTTCAATTTAGCAGAGAATGACAACAAATCCACAGGCAAGGCAAATTCATCCGACCTCGCTATGGCAAAGTCACTAAAATCTGTAAGACCGGACAATTTAGCTGTAATGGGATTTGTCCCCGTACCTGACTGTGTGTTGTTATTGTGATTAGCCGGATAAACATTCCAATCTGTAGTTGAATCGTGACGCTTGACTATTGTATGTTGATCTGCCGTTGTACCGCCATTTGTGTGACCTCTGGAAGTTAGTGTTATATCGTAATTCACTGTGGTATAATTATCGGGTGTAATAGTCCAATATCCGTAATCAAGCAAAGTTGTAACCGGAGTTCCGTTTAATACCAGCCCGAGAGAAGAAATATCGGTATTGAATGATGACGGATGAGTAAATTTTGCATCAAAATAACTAATACCCGATGATGAATTCAAATTAAGGTCTGCAATTTCATAATTTCCGTCTCCAACAGGGAAAGCATAATCACCTGTACTTTGCACATATCTTCTCAAGTTTCCGTCTATGTAACTGCCTGTGTTATAATTCACAATTGAAGCCGGATTGTCGCTTTGCACAATCAGCTTATTCGTGCCGGTATAAATTATTCCGTTGCTTAATTCCAACAACGATAATACATTCACGTCCGTTCCCAAGGTTGCGGAACCCGATGTACGGTTTATTGTAAGCGTATCCACCACATTATTTGCAGCTTCAAAATATAATGTACCAAGTGAACCTGAACCGCCAATTGTAAGCGTAGCATTATTATCACCTCGTAGTAGCCCTGTTCCGCTGACAGTACCATTCAATGTCAAATGTTTACCGTTCATAACCAAAATTGCCCCCGAAGACAATGATAATTGTCCGTAGGTTGTCAAATCTGTACCAAGCACTACTGTGCCGTTTGCGGTAATATTAAGGTTGTTCAGCATTCTGCCGGATGGCACAAAATATAAACTGTCGTAGAGTGACCCGGAAATATTTATATTGATATTTGATGATGATGTTCCGGAAAACATACCGTTGATTCTCATCATTTGTTTGTTTATGGTTAAGGTATGCACGTTTAATGCTACAATTCCCGAGTCCAAGAATAGAGTATCGTCTGCAACAACATTTGCATTTAATGTAACGATAGTATCATTGGCGAATTTCAATTTATGAAATGTTTCTGCAGAAACTGCATTTATTGTTTGTGGGTCTGTACCTTCAAAAAATACGGTCGATGTATCTTCCGTAAAACTTCCGTTGTCAATCCAATCTCCGTACATTATTATATCCCTGCCTCCGGAGTTTAAAGTCGTACCGGAAGTAATGTTTAATGTATTGAAGTTATTTGTTTTACTTGTTCCGGAAATATTCTGAGTGGTTGATCCGTTGAAATAAACAATGGAATTACCCGGTATGAATGAAGTTACAGTATCGTTATTTATCCAATCTCCTTTCAGATAAATTATGCCGTCTTGAGTTGATGGATTGCCATCGTCAAAATCCAATGTTCCCGCATTTATAGTCAATGTTCCGTTTATCTTTAACACCCTGTCTGAAGAACCTTCGGCAATAATCTTATAATCGGGATGATTTAGTACCAGATTTTTACATTCTGCTGTTTCTCCTGCTTCCAAGTAGATATTATTTTGCACTTGTGAAGTATTAGGTATTTCCACATCGTTATCATATTCAGGTACACGCAAAGTACTCCAATTGCCGCAATTAAACCAACTACTGTCCCGTGTGCCAAACCATTTGAATTCGCTATACATATAGGTAGTTGTAATTTGTAATGTATCACCATTGGTATAATCGGGCGTTGCAGAATAATAATCTGAGCATCCCGAATAAGCAGTCCAATTATTATTATCATTTATTCGCCCTATCCACTCCATCTGCGAAGCAGGAGTCATCGGTCCCGTATATTTCAAATAATCACTTGCCGTGTTAGGCATCATACTAAAGCATTCCATTTGATAAGGCAATCCGGATTCTTGAGTACTCTGACCGAAATCCAACCAACTGTCATTGGTATTAAATCCGAAAAGTATCGTTCCGTCGTAAGTAGCATCATGATTGTTGTTAGTGCCGTTGTCCCAAGTACCACCCTGCATAAAGAAAATTTGATCTCCATTAGAATTCATAACCAGACTACCTGTTCTAATATCCAAATCCCAATCATTATCAGGAAAAACACCTTCCAGATATGGGGATGTGTTGTGTAGCCTTAATGTAATAACTGTTCCCGCAGCAATTGTATTTCCTGTTCTCTTTATTCTGTAATATCCTTCCGAATTACCCCATTCATCTGCATTTTCCCGTTGCCAACCATTATCTGTTAAATCAATTACGGTACCGGGAGTAATATCCTTAAAGCAAACAAAACTAATTTCATCATCACCCGGATTAGTGCCGGACACACAAGAACTAATATTTGAACAAAGTCCCACCACGGCAATATCTCCTCTTTCCAAAATAGCAGGGTCGGGAATGTTTTGAGTAATAGTATCACCTTCGGCATAAGATGAAACAAGATAATCTTCGTTCCCACCGCTGCAATTAAATTCGAATATTTTAAAGTAATACCTAGTGCTGTCTTGAAGTCCGTAAACAGTCACCGAATTATTGTCCCCTGCATAAACGACATACTCTCCCGAACCGATATCACTACCGTTTCCGAAAGTATTATCTGCGGTATAAGATGTTCCGTCTGTAGGTGTAGATGTAACAGCACTACCTTCTCTTACTACTACAAGATGATAAGTGCCGTTACCGTTTGTCCAAGAGACTGTAATTGAATTTGTGGAAACACTATTAAAAGTTAAGTCCGTAGATGGTGATGTAGGCTCGTCACAAGTAAGTGTTGTTTGTGAGTTTGGATTGTTTGAAGCGGTTGAAGTATTATAAACAGTGTTTGAACCCGAACAATTATATTCGTAAACCCTAACCCAGTAAGTTGTGCCCGGACTCAATCCGTCAACCGTTACAGAACTACCATTGCCATTATATACAACTTGCTCACCCGAACCCGAATATGTTGAGTTGGCAGTGTATTCCGTTCCATCGGCAGGATCTGTAAATGAATTCGATGTATTTATTTTTACAATTCTGTTGCTGCCATTGCCTGAAGTCCAAGAAATGGTAAAAGAACTTTCCGTAACATCCGAAAAAGAAATATCATACGCTTGTGTGGTAGGTGCAGTACAAGAAACAGCATCACCTTCAATCTTGAATTCGTCAAAAGCAAAATCTTCTCCTGCTGCATCTACAGAAATAGTTATCCTGAGATCGAGGCTACTGCCAGTCCCGGTAATGGATTTTGTAAAACTTTGAAATGTGGAAGTAAGATCTGTCCCATCCCCTGTTCCATCAAAATCAGTATCTTCTAAAAAATCTGTATTATAAGTAGATCCGTCATTTTCGAATTCAAGTAATTTAGTCCATCCTCCACCATCAATTTGATATTCAACTATAACATAATCCGGTTCATCAATTTTAGAATAAGCTGAAGCAAATAATCCTGTAAATGACAAATTATTATACCCGCTAATGTCAATATTTGACCAAGTAAGTTGAGATGGAGCGGCACTTCCCGGCCATCCTCCGTCATCAACATCTTGTGCTGCAAAAAAATAACCATTATTACCTGAATAACTAACTCCGATGTTGGAACCGTCAGTTCTGAAGAAATAATCCGAGCTTCCATCACTTCCCTCTCCACCTAATGTTACCGTATAATTTGAGCTTGTACTAAAATCCTCTGTCCAAATGGTAGTTTGTGACATTGTGGCAAAGGGAATAAAAAAAACTAATAAGAATATATGTAAAATTTTAAAATGTCTCATTACCAACCCTTTGTTTATTAAACTCAAATATAACCATTAAAGTTGCTTATGTTGTCAATTTTTTGAGGAAAGAATATATTTTTGTGGCAAAATTTATCAACAAACAAAAAATGAAAGCATTAAAAGAAACAAATTTCAATTTTCCCGGACAAACACAATTTTACAGGGGGAAAGTAAGAGATGTTTATACAATCAATGACGATTACCTCGTAATGGTAGTGTCGGACAGGGTTTCGGCATTTGATGTGATTATGCCGAGAGCCATACCTTACAAAGGACAAGTTCTCAATCAAATAGCAGTTGAATTTTTGGACGCAACAAAGGACATTGTAAAAAATTGGAAAATCTCATCTCCCCACCCGATGGTAACAATCGGACACAAGTGTGAACCTTACCCGATAGAAATGATTATCCGCGGCTACCTGACAGGCAGTGCTTGGCGGGCCTACAAAGCGGGAAAAAGAAAAATATCCGGTGTACCTATTCCCGACGGAATGAGAGAACACCAAAGGTTTGAAAAACCTATCATCACTCCTACCACAAAAGCTGAAACGGGACACGATGAAGAAATCTCCCGCGAGGAAATCATCTCTCAAGGAATTATACCCGAAGAAGAATACAAATTGCTGGAAGAATACACTTACAAGCTCTTTGAACGCGGGACGGAAATTGCAGCCAAACACGGACTTATTTTGGTTGACACAAAATACGAATTCGGCAAAAAAGACGGAGAAATTTATTTGATTGACGAAATTCATACACCCGATTCATCAAGGTATTTTTATGCTGACCTTTACGAAGAAAACTTCAAAAAAGGCTTGCCGCAAAAACAATTGTCCAAGGAATTTCTCCGCGAATGGCTTATGGAACACGGATTCCAAGGCAGGGAAGGAGACAAACTTCCTGAATTTACCGACGAAGTGGTGAAAAATGTAAGTGACCGCTACATAGAACTTTATGAAAAAGTAACAGGCAAAAAGCTGGACAAAATAAGTTACGACAACATTGAAAATGACATTGAACAAGCTATTCTTAAAGAATTGAAAAACTTGTAAAATAAAAACGGGGGATCTGTATTTTTGCAGGCCTCCCGTACTTCATTGTGACCGAGTTTGAATTTTTTCTTATACTTTTGTGTGGCTAAAATCAAAAATTAAAGAATTATGCTGAAAGACATACTTGCTATTTCAGGCAAACCGGGACTTTACAGACTCGTATCTCAAACTACCAAAGGAATTGTAGTGGAATCCCTTGATACGGGAAGCAAAACCATTATCGGCAACAGCTACAAAGTAAGTGCACTGAAAGATATTGCCATTTTTACCGAAACCGAAGAAAAGCCTTTGGAAGATGTTTTCAAAAACATATATAACCTTGAAAACGGAAATCCCGCAAGCGTAAACGAAAAAGGCAAGCCCGAAGAAATAAAAGCGTACTTCGAAAAAATATTGCCGGATTACGACAAAGACAGGGTTTATGTTTCGGATATGAAAAAGGTCATTAAGTGGTACAACATTCTGCAACAACATGATTTGCTGAAAGTGGAAGAACAAAAAGACGAAAACCAACCTGAAGAAAAGGAACAGGCTGATAATGACAAATAAATTTTTGCCGGATAATTTTTCCGTATCCAAGTGGAAAGATGTAAAACCCTTTTTTGACGAACTCGAAAAAAGGGAAATCACTAGTATTGCTTCACTTGAAAAGTGGCTGCAAGACCGCAGTGAACTTTACGAAGCGTTGGAAGAAGAATTGGCGTGGCGGTACATCAACACAAACCGCCATACCGACAATGAACATTACAAAAAATCTTACATAGAATACATCACACAAATTTTGCCCGAAGAAGAAAAAGCGGCAAACAGGCTTGACAAAAAATTGGTCAATAATCCGTTCTTTAAGGAATTGCCTGATTATCCTTACGGCAACCTGAAAAAGCAAACCGAACTCAAACTGAAAGTTTACACCGACAAAAACACGGAACTGCTTGCAGAAGCCCGGCAACTGGAACAAAGTTATGCCGAAATTGTCGGTAAACTTACCGTAAACTACGACGGTAAAGAACTCACACTCCAACAAGCCGCCACTTACCTTGAAAACGAAAACAGGCAAATCCGCAAAGAGGTTTACGAACTCATTTACAAAAAGCGGAAAGAGGTAGAAAGCGAACTTGATACACTTTTTGATAAACTTGTGAAGCTGAGGCACCAAATTGCCTTGAATGCAGGATACAAGAACTACCGCGATTACAAGTTTGACGACTTGGGACGCACCGATTACACACCCGGAGACTGCTACAGATTTCACGATACGGTAAAAAAATATGTTGTTCCGATTGTCAATGAAATTTACCGAAAAAAGAAAGATGCCCTAGGCGTAGCCGAATTGATGCCTTACGACTTGGAAGCACAAATACCCGGCAGTATCACACCCAAGCCGCAAAACATACTTGACAACACCATTCAAGCATTTACCCAATTGAGACCGGAGTTCGGCGAGTTTTTGCTCGATATGAAAACACGCGGCTATCTTGATTTGGAAAGCCGCAAAAACAAAGCTCCGGGAGGATTTAACTACCCACTCTACAAAACAGGAGTTCCGTTCATTTTTGCAAACTTTGCCGGCACTTTTCACGACTTGCAAACAATGGTGCACGAAGGCGGACACGCCATTCATTCATTTTTGACTGCAAATCTGCCGATTGTTGAATTTAAGGAATTTCCTTCCGAGGTGGCGGAACTTGCTTCTATGTCAATGGAATTGCTGTCGATGAAATATTGGCACTTGTTTTTCGGCAGCGAAGAAGAAACCAAAGAGGCTCAAAAAAAGCAACTTGAAGGCGTGCTGAAAGTATTGCCGTGGATAGCAACCGTGGATAAATTCCAGCACACAATCTACACTTCGCCTGACCTTACGCCCGCAGAACGAAAAGAAACGTGGAAAAAGGTTTACGAAGAGTTTGAACCGCAAACATTGAGCTGGAACGGATTTGAACATTACAAAACAATATTGTGGCAAAAGCAACTTCATATTTTTGAAGTGCCGTTTTATTACATAGAATACGGATTTGCCCAACTCGGTTCGGTAGGCGTGTGGAAAAACTTTGTAGCGGATAACGAGGCGGGAATTGAACAATACCGCAAAGCCTTATCACTCGGCTACACCGTGCCGATAAGCAAAATTTACGAAACGGCGGGAACAAAGTTTTCATTCTCGGACGATTTTGTAAACGGACTTATGAATTTTGTAAAACAGCAACTCAACAACTTATGAATCCTGTGGACATCGTAATAGTGGTTTTGATTGTTTATGCCGCCGTCCGTGGGTTTATGAAAGGCGTGATAAAAGAAGTTGCGGGAATTGTAGGCGTACTCGTAGGAATATGGACGAGTGTGGCATTTTCGGGATTTACCGCTAACTTTTTACATACTCAATTCGGAGTAGAAGGTGCGTTAATCAAGCCTTCTGCATTCATAATAACATTCATTATTGCATTGGTTTTGGTCAAAATCCTGGCAGGCATTATCGATAAATTGTTAAGCACTATAGGATTGTCTTTTTTGGTGAAAATAAGCGGTTCGGCAGTTGCAATTCTCAAAATGATGCTAATTATCGGAACTTTTTTGATAGTTCTTTTGAACATAAACAAAAAATTGGAAGAAAGTTTTATTGACACGGCAGACATTAAAAACAGCAAGCTGGCACAGCCGGCTATGGATATGGCACAAATAATTATTCCACAAGATATTTTTGACATAAATTTTAATAAGGAGGTACAGCAATGAACTATATAGAAGAATTACAATGGCGTGGAATGCTTCACAGCAAAACGGAAGGAGTAGATGAACTTTTTGAAAACAACAATATGGTTACCGCTTATGTCGGCATCGACCCGACTGCGGACTCACTGCACATAGGGCATTTGGTATCGATAATGATGCTGAAACACTTTCAGCGCTTCGGACACAAACCGCTTTTGGTTGTAGGCGGTGCAACAGGTATGATTGGCGACCCTTCCGGCAAATCGGAAGAAAGAAATTTGCTGGACATTGACACTATCAGAAAAAACCAGGAAGCAATAAAAAAACAACTTGCCAAATTCCTTGACTTTGACGACAACCAATCTAACAAAGCGGAAATCCTGAACAATTACGACTGGATAGGTAAATTTTCATTCATCGACTTTATCCGTGACATAGGCAAACACATTACGGTAAATTATATGCTTGCCAAAGACTCCGTAAAAAAACGCATCGGTCAAGACGGCAAATCGGGAATGTCGTTTACGGAATTTTCTTACCAATTGGTTCAAGCTACAGATTTTTGGCATTTGTACAAGACTTACAATTGCAAACTTCAGCTCGGAGGCAGCGACCAGTGGGGAAATATCACAACCGGTATTGAATTGATTAGGAGAAAAGAAGGCGGTGTGGCTCACGGAATTACTTGCCCGCTGATTACACGTTCCGACGGTAAGAAGTTCGGCAAAACCGAAACCGGAAATGTTTGGCTAGATCCGGAAAAAACATCTCCGTACAAGTTTTACCAGTTCTGGCTGAATGTATCTGACGAAGATGCCGAAAAATACATAAAGATTTTCACAATTCTGCCAAAAGAAGAAATTGATGCCATCATAGAGGAACACAGGCAAGCACCCGAAAGAAGACTCCTGCAAAAGACTCTTGCAAAGGAAATTACAACAATGGTGCATTCCGAAGACGATTACAAAGCAGCAGTGGAAGCATCGCAAATCTTGTTTAGCAAGCAACCGCTGAAAGAATTGCAAAACATTGACGAAAAAACCTTTTTGGAAGTGTTTGAAGGTGTGCCGCAATTCAAAATCACAAAAGCCGACTTGGGTAAAGATGTGGTAAGTTTCCTCGCCGATACGGGTATTATGCCATCAAAGGGCGAAACCCGCCGCCTGATAAAAAACAACGGCATCAGCATTAACAAAGAAAAAGTAAAGTCTGTTGACCAAGTAATCGACGAATCACACTTGATTAACGGCAAATACATACTTGCACAAAAAGGCAAAAAGAATTATTATTTGGTGGTGGTAGAGTGAGGAAAGTTTTTTCTTGCTCTTCCCCCGTTTAAATAAATTGGTCTAATTTAATCTTTTATCTTTAAAAAAATTCCACACCTCAGTTGTCATTTCAATATCATGATTTTGTTTGTTGAAGTATTGTTCAAATAAATCTGAATATTGTTCTTTAATGCTTGGAGCGGAATGTCCTCCTCCATTAATTTTATATAACACTACTTCGGTCCCATTATCACCGTTTTTATATGTGAATCTTTGTACTACACCACCGTCGTTCGGGTCTAAATCAGGGTAAGTATAAGTGTCCGGAATGGTATCTGTGTGATTAAAAGTTGCCCAATACTTTATAGTTGAGTCTGTTGACAATACAGTGCCATGGTCAGGATTAGGAGGATTGCCTATAGTTCCACCGTTATACGGCATATGATTGTCGTCAGTACCATTCATAAACAAAACTGAAATGGGATAAGATGGTTCGCAACATTCTGAAACTGCTGCTTTTGCGGCAGCTACTGAAGCTATTGCAGCAATTTTACCATTTAACTCCACAGCTAACCTTTGAGCCATAAACCCACCGTTAGATGTGCCTGAAACATATATCCTCGCTTGATCAATATTAAAATCTGAGGAAATCTTACTTATTAACACATTAATAAAATTTACATCGTCTGCATTAGAATTTACAATGCAATCTTCACGGCAATCATTCCAGGTAGGCTTATCATAAGAACCGTTTAGTCCTTCAGGATACACTACAATAAACTTCTCATTATCTGCTATATCCATCCATAATTTGTATGGTGTCTTGTATCCGCTTTCTCCTGTCATATCTTCTATATAAATCCCTCCTCCATGAAGTTCAAAAACCAAAGGGACAGGATTGCTTCCTAAGTTTTGAGGGATATAGATTGCATATCGTCTTGATACCCCGTCGACAACAATCTCTTTTGTAAACAATCCGTATTCTTCACTGTCAGGTATATCATCATTGTTATCATGTTTCTTACAACTTGAGGAAAGTAATAAAAATATTGCAATGTTGACAATTAGCAAAAACGAGTTTTTCTTAAAACTTTTCATTAGTATTTATTTTTTACAATCATCTCGGAATGATAACAGTGTGTTTTTCACAAAAATAAAAAAATTATTTTATGTTATGAGTGAGATTAGTTACATTTAAGTAATTATTTAGGAATAAACTGAGAAAATCACTTCTTCCCCAGCACAAACTCTTCTACCAGACTGTCGGCAATATAATTTTCATTGTGATGTCCCAATTGGTATTCGGTAATCATATTTTTTTCGCTCACAACATAATCTACCGAAGGCAAAAAAGGTTTGATGTCCAAAATAGGCGTGCCGTCAAACAAATCTATACCCGAAAGGAACAAGGTATCCGCAACAATAGTATCCAATTTAACAAGTGATAACCCGATAGGATTCGGGCGGCGGGGCGATCTTGTTGCAAACAATCCGAAACGGTGGTTACTCTTCGGTGGGGAAATTATAGAATCCCAACCTTTTACCTTGTCAAAGTAAGAAATTACCCAAATGTATTCAAATCTGTTAAGGTCTTTCAACGCTTTGCGGTAAATCGTGTCAAGCACGATATAACCTTTGGTATCAGGTGCCAGCAACGATTGCCTCGGTGCTCCCGTTTTCAAAGTAAAATCACTGTGCAAATAGCCTATCGGAGTAAAGGTTATTTTGCCTTTTTGTCCGGGTGGTTTATTACAAGAAAAAAGAAAAGCAGCTAATATCAGCAAAAACAACTTTTTCATTTCCCCACACTCTCCAATTCTCTTTCCAAATTCGGAATTTCTTTGTTTTCCGGGTCTATAACTTTATAAACATCCAGCAACTGACGGGCATACAAATAATTTCCTTGTTTAATGTAATTGGAAATTCCCATATAAGTCGCCAAACTCAAATAATTCCTGATTCGCTTATACATCAATGCTTCATCGGCGGACATAGTCTTTTCGTTCCTTTCAAATTCTTTCATTTTGTCTTTCCACCAATCCAACGGTTTATTCAGCAAAGCACCCGCATAAGCACTTCTGAGTCTGTTTTCCTGGTCAAAAATGCTTACCATTTCGTGTTGTTCCACCTTGAATTGCTTTGAAGAAACTATTT
>JALWKH010000229.1 GCA_026996635.1 Bacteroidales bacterium
GCACTCCGGGGAGTTTCATCAATATTCCAATCTGGAACGCTTTTTTATATTCAAAGGAGACTTATATGTGTCAAGAGATTATAATCCGCCTTGGCTATTTAAGTACAAAGGGATAGGTAATTGGGACCTGTTTGGAACTGTAATAATGAATGGTGTGATTTTAACAACGGAATGGAGACAGCATTTGCAGTAGATACATTAAATAATTTTGTTTATTTTACACTTGTTCAAAATTATGTATTAAACAATACCGTAGTAGATCACATGTCAACCTTGGCAAGATGGGACGGGTACAGAATAGAACCTTTGGATACGTTTGTCAGTGGAGGTGCATTGTGTGCCACATTTTACAAGCATAAATTATTTTTGGGAAATATCGGCGATTTATATCTAAGTTTTCCTCCCGATACTCCGGATTTTTATGATACTCGTAGCATTGCAATGTGGGATCCGAAGGACAGGAAATATTATGATTTGAAGGGAGGAGTCGGCGGCAACTATCCTTTTATTTATGCAATGACAGTCTATCATGATACATTGTTTATCGGAGGTGAGTTCACTTACACCGGCGACAGTGCCAATAATAACATAGACACTCTCAATCACGGCATAGCCAAGTGGTACATGGAAGACGATCCGGGCTGCTGGTATATAGAACCGAGGATATACTTCAACCACAGTGCCCTTGATACATTTTACATACCGTACGATGCAGACAGCATAAGCATTTACTTGGAGAATAACAATCCGTATGTTGACAGTTGGCAGTGGGGTTTGGGAGACGGAGGCAGCGATACTGTTCAGTGCTTGTATCATACCTACCACGACACGGGAGTGTATAATGTAAAAATCACCGTCACCTTTGACGACAGTTGCCAGGCAAGCTACACCCGCAACCTTGTGATACTCAAAGATACTACCGGCAGCAGCGATACGACAAGCGTAATCTATGCCCGCATAAGCAAGAGCTTTAAGATATACCCGAATCCCGCAAAGGACAGGTTCACGGTAGAAGCAAACACATACAATTTTGACGATGTACTGCTTAAGGTATATTCGGGAATAGGTTACAACAAGCGCGTATTGGCGTTGCACAGCGGTTACAACCGCAAAGAAGTAAACATGCAAGACAGCCGCAGCGGAGTTTACTTTGTAAGCCTGGTAAGAAAAGGGAAAATAATAGCCACGAAGAAGGTTATTTTGAAAAGATAGGATGATTAATTTGCTAATTGGTTAATAGGTAATTTAATCATTACAAATTTAGGAAACCTCACTTTACATACTTTGCGGGACAGTATCATTACTTTACCATTTCCAGCAATTCTTCCAACGCCTTTTCATTATTGAAAACACCGGATAAGACTTCCTTCCGCTTTTGAACTTCAACTTCATCAAAAGTTTTGTTCATCAAACCGTTAATGGTATAAACATATTCTTCTGATGTATTGGCAATGTGGCACAAGTCTTCCAAACCCGTACAATCAACCATCAGGCTGTTTGCCACACAAAACCGCCCGTTGTAAAGCGAATTTAATAGTTTCAGCTTTATGCCGGTGTTTTGGAAAGTGTAAAGTATGTTAATGTGTGCATTTGCAATAAGGTCTTCCATTTCTCTCTGCGGCAAATTCTTCTTCAAAGTAACATTCGGATATTTTTGCAATAACTTCTCTAACGATGCAGGCGGATTTAGTCCCGCTACTATGACTTTTGCATTGACTTTTGCAAAAACATTTTCCGTAAGCCAAGTTACAGCCTTTATGTTTTCGTCAACGGACAAATTGCCGTGAAACAATATGTATTCGCCTTTCCCCGCTTTGCTTTTCACTTCTGTCAGACCGCTAAATGCAGGCAGCAACACGGTATTTTCGTTTATACAGCTAAAAAAATTCTTGTCCGTTTCGGAAATTGCGGCGACAACGGTAGCATACCGCAAAACTTTTTCATATTTTTTCAGTTTCAAGGCTTCAATGCGGTAATAAAGTCGTTTCACAGGATTTTCCGCACCTTTTGACAAGTGGTAGTAATAATTGGCTTCCACATTATGAGTGCGGACTATAACCTTTTTGCCTTGCTTTACCAACTTTTCCAAGTAGTAAGTCGTATGAATTCCTTCCATAAGCACGGGATTGTCAGTTGAGGAAAGTCTGCGGTATAATTCATCGTTTTTTCTGCTCACAACAATGTATGGCAGTGCCGAAAACTGCTTTATCAAAGATGTATCCCTGCGGTAATAATAAACCTTGTCGCAAATTTGTTCCAATTCTTTTGCGGGCTGCCTGTTGTATTGAAAAGCGTGCAAAATAACATTTACACCTAACTTTTTCAGTGCAGCGAGTTTGTGGTAAACATCTATCACCCCACCGTAATTTGGCGGATAAGGAATATTGAAACTTACAACTTCTATCGTCATCAAGAAAAACTTATGTTAAAGGCAAAAGTAAGAAAAAACTACGGTTCGCCGTACAAACTTCTATACTTGTCTTGCAATTGAAACAACTCGTCTCTAAGCCGTGCCGCTTCTATAAAGTCGAGATTTTCGGCTGCTTTGTTCATATCCGCACGCAATTTGTTCATGGCTTTTTCCATTGCTTCTTTCGACATATATTGCACCACAGGATCGGCAGCAATATCCACTTTGTCGTTTTCTATGTATGCCTTTTCTTTTTCGTTGTCTGCCATCACCGTTTTGTGAGATTTGACTACGGTTTGCGGCACTATTCCGTGTTCAAGGTTGTATTTCATCTGAATTTCGCGGCGGCGGTTTGTTTCGTCAATCACCTTTTGCATAGAATCGGTAATCTTGTCGGCATACATTATCACTTTGCCTTCGCTGTTTCTTGCTGCACGTCCCGCCACCTGTGTCAATGCCTTTTCACTCCTCAAAAAACCTTCTTTGTCGGCATCAAGTATGGCCACAAGCGACACTTCCGGCAAGTCCAACCCTTCACGAAGCAAGTTTACACCCACCAAAACATCTATTTTCCCCGTGCGTAAATTATCCAAAATATCCACTCTGTCAAGCGTATCAATATCAGAATGAATGTATTGCGTTTTTATGCCGTAATCGAGTAGATATTGCGTGAGTTCCTCCGCCATTCGTTTGGTAAGCGTGGTAACAAGCACTCTTTGGTTTTTGCTTATCCGCTGTTGTATTTCCGCCATCAAGTCGTCAATCTGGTTTTCGGAAGGCCGCACTTCTATTTCAGGGTCGAGCAAACCTGTAGGACGGATTAATTGTTCTACAACCACACCGCCCGATTTTTTTATCTCATAATCTCCCGGCGTGGCACTCACATAAATTATCTGGTTTGACAACTCCTCAAACTCTTCAAACTTCAGCGGGCGGTTGTCTATTGCAGCGGGAAGCCTGAAACCGTATTCCACCAAAGTAAGTTTGCGGGAATGGTCGCCACCGTACATAGCCCTGATTTGCGGCAATGTAACATGGCTTTCGTCAATTATTGTCAAATAATCATCGGGAAAATAATCAAGCAGGCAGAAAGGCCGCGAACCGGGTTTCCTTCCGTCAAAATACCGAGAATAGTTTTCTATGCCTGAACAATAACCGAGTTCCTTTATCATTTCCACATCAAAAGTTACCCGCTCATACAACCTCTTGGCTTCCAAAAACTTGCCCTGTTCCTCAAAATATTTTACCTGCTTACCCAAATCAATCAAGATCTGGTCTATCGCCCTGTTTATCCTGTCTTGTGTAGTAACGAAAATGCTGGCGGGGTAGATGTAAATCCTGTCCAGCTCGTTTATGATTTCACCCGTGTGCTGGCTTATTATCAAAATTTCTTCAATCTCATCATCAAAAAATCCCACTCTTACAATAAATTCCTCGTAAGGAATAAGTATGTCAACCACATCGCCCACAACTCGGAACGATCCTTTTTTCAACTCGCCTTCCACCCTGTAATACAGG
>JALWKH010000230.1 GCA_026996635.1 Bacteroidales bacterium
ATTTTAAGTTTTGTTTGATGCAGATGTACCGCTCCTACGGAGCTGTTTTTTAAAGAGGATGAGTAATTTACATAGGTTTTGCACTTAACGGTGCAATATATAAATTGCAGATAGTTATTTGTACAGTTTCAAGGATATCGCACTTAATAGTGCTTTTTTAATTCCTGTAAGAGCGTAATTTCTGTAATAAAGCAATTTCCCCCTTTGTAAGAAGAAACAAGGGAAAGAAAAAAGTTCCGATAGGAACGAAACCTTTGTAACAATATAAAACAGTCAAATATACAGCGCCGTTGGTGCGAAATTTTTGCAAGACAATAATATATAATAAAATGAAAACCTTAGCAGTAATCGGCAATCCCATATCACACTCCAAAAGCCCGCAAATTTTCAGGCATTTGTCATCTGTAACGCAAACTCCACTCAAATACGGCAGAATAGAATTGCCTGTAGATTGCAACACTGCCCTTTTCCGTAAAGTTGCCCTTTCGTTAGATGCAGTAAATGTTACTTCACCATTCAAAGAACTTGCAGTAAAAGCAGCTGACGAATTAAGCGACGAGGTCAAAAAAATAAATGCATGCAACTTGCTTGTCAACCACAACGGCAAACTAACAGCATACAACACAGATATTTACGGCATAAACAAAAACCTCGAAACATACAAAAACGGCAACATTCTCATTCTTGGTGCGGGAGGTGCCGCCAAAGCCGCCGCTTATTTGCTTTCACATAAAAGACTACCTGCTTTTATTTACAACCGTACGGCAAATAAAGCCAAAAGTCTTGCAGAACAATTTAACTTGCAATTTATTACAGCAGAAAAACTCACAAAAGCAAATTTTACCACAATAATAAACACGGTACCTTCAGCCGGTTTTGTCGGCAATGTGCTAAAGGCAATAAATTCTCCCGTTGATATATTCATTGATGCAATTTACCCCGCGCCCCTCTACTCCACTAATACCCAAATTAAACATTATATTCCGGGTGAAGTTTGGCTGTGGTCACAGGCAATAAAAGGTTTTGAGATTATCACCGGCAAAAAAGTCGAATTAGATGGATTTCCAGAAATACAAGCACCTAAAACTCAAAGAAAGATTGCTTTGGATAATCCTGAAGGAATAAGGCAACTTATTGATCTTGACAATATTGTAACAATAAAATAACATTGTTCCATTACAATTGCAGTAGTGCGTTAGCCGGGTCAAAATAGTGGAGTTTCGGTGGCGTGAATGGCAAAACAACCCCGTCATTGCGAGCGAATGTAATGAGCGTAGCAATCTGCTAAAATAATGAGATACTCACGCACCTTTCGGTGCTCAGTATGACGGTGGGTGTGAATGAGATTATTAGGCCCCTAAATCTTCTCCAGAAATGTAGAGATTTTGAAACAAATAGAGATTCCAAAACAATAAGATTCTGAAACAAGTTAAGAATGACATCTTCGGAATGACGTTGTTCAGAATAACGTCTTCGAAATAGGCTCTCGAAGGAGGAAAATAAGAATAACGAATATCCAATATTGAATATCAATTTTAGAAGTTTCTATCATTTATCATCCATCATTCGTTGTTGTTTATTCGACATTCTTAAATCAAAACTTATCCACCTGATAAACTGCTCCGAACAGGTTTCAACGGGAAACACAAAGGGATTATTGAAAAAAGCCAATCAAAAAAGGTAAAACCGAATATCAACCGCAAAAAAACAACAACCAAAAAAGTCTCGTAGAGACAAAAACTTTATAGAAAAAAAACATCATAGCTCCGTAGGAGCGGAACAAAAACAAAAAAGGGCTACCCTACGGCAGCCCTTCCCAATGTAAACAAAGCTGTATGCTTAATCAATATTGTTAACCTTAATTTCGTAAGTCATGTCAATAACTTGCTTGTAAACATAACTTACTCCGCAATACCTGTCTTGACTTAAATTTACGGCTTTTTCAAGCTTATCCATCGGCAAATCCTTGCCTGTAAATTCATAAATCAAATGTATTTTTTTGTAATGCTTGGGATGTTCTTCCGTAAGTTCGGCATCAGCATGCACCTTGAAATCCTTTACATCCACGCGCATCTTTTTTAGAATGGAAATCACATCCATACCCGTGCAACCTAGAAGTGAAGTCAACATAAGCGGTTTAGGTCTGGGACCTCTATCCTTTCCACCTACGCGTTCTTCTGCATCTAATACTATCTTATGACCGTTTACTTCACCCTCAAAAGCCAAATCTTCCATCCAAGTAACTGTTTGTGTATCTTTCATACCCTTTTAGTTTTTAGTTTTTTGCAGCACAAAAGTAACTACTATTTTTTAATTACATATGCCTAAATTCAGCTATTTGCATCTAAACCTCCGGCACGCAAGAACCCTTCCGCTTTTTCAACATCTTCCGGCACATCAACCGATATGGTTTCAGATTCGGTAACGGCTGTTTTTATGCGGTAGCCGTGTTGAAGCCACCTCAACTGCTCAAGCGATTCGGCTTGCTCTGCACCGGTAGGATCTAGTGTGGTAATTTCAAAAAGCACTTCCCTACGGTATCCGTAAATACCAATGTGCTTATAAAATTCAGTTTTTTCAAACCAATTTTCCTTTTCTTCACCTCTCACATAAGGTATTGTGCTGCGACTGAAATACAAAGCATAGCCTTTACTGTCAAAAACAACCTTCGGGATATTCGGGTCAAAAATTTCCTCTTTGTTTTTAATTCTTTTAATAAGTGTTGATATATGTGCTTGTTTGTTCTTTTCAAGCAACCTTATCACTTTTTTTATCTGATCGGGGTCGATAAACGGCTCGTCTCCCTGAACATTTACTGCTACGCTGTAGTTTCCCGTGATTTTCATAAGAGCTTCCGCACATCTTTCCGTTCCGCTGTTGTGAAACACTGAAGTCATCACAACATTGCCGCCAAAAGATTTTACTTCACTTTCAATCCTTTCATCATCTGTAGCCACATACACATCATTGCCCGTAAGTGCTGCCCTCTCATACACACGCCTAATCATAGATTTCCCGGCTATCTTTGCAAGCGGCTTGCCGGGGAACCGGCTCGATTTATACCTTGCAGGTATTATTATTACTGCTTTCATCCTGATTTTGTTAATAAATTGCAAAAATAATATAAATTGACAGCAACGGATAGCTGCTTTTTTATACTTTTACAGGATAAATAAATTTGCATTATGCTTAATATTCTTTTGGCTGTCTTGATTACATTCTCAATAAACGGAAACGGTAAAAAAGCAGATTATTACCTAAAGGCTGACAGCATTTACACAACTAAATTTGGAAATTATCTTGTATTGGCAAACATTTATTATGACAACGGCACAAAAAAAACAAATGACGATGTTGTATTTTGCAGAACCGCATATTTGTTGACAACCACCAAGAAAATCAAAAAGCAATTAAAAAAATTTTCCGGGCTCAAAGTAAAAAAATTACCGGCTTTATCCCACACACAATACCACTTGGTTCAAACAACTACATACACAATGTTAAATAACGAAAGATTTATGGATGTTTTTTACGGAATAAAGATGTTTACATTTGCTTCGATCTCACCCGTTGAAGGAGTTTGTAATCCGGATAATTGCATCTGTATAACAAAATGTGCGGTAGGTAAAAAACGCATACCGATAAAAAAACTGAAACCCGGCAAATACAGGTTTGTAGCAGTTTCTACCCAACGGAAAGAATTTGCAACATTTATGTTTACGAAAACTAAGTGATGGAAATACGCTTAATTTTTGCTCCTATCTTGTTTAGGCGCTCTTCTATCTTTTCGTAACCACGGTCTATCTGCTCAATATTGTGAATCGTGCTTGTACCGTTTGCACTCATTGCGGCAATGAGCAAAGCTACCCCGGCCCTAATATCCGGCGAGCTCATTGTTGTAGCCCTAAGATTATATTCACGGTTTATTCCTATTACGGTGGCACGGTGCGGATCACACAAAATAATCTGTGCCCCCATATCTATCAGCTTATCTACAAAAAACAAACGGCTTTCGAACATCTTTTGGTGGATAAGCACACTACCCTTTGCCTGAATTGCCGTTACCAAAAAAACGCTTATCAAGTCAGGAGTAAGAGCAGGCCAAATTCCGTCGGAAATTGTCATTATGGATCCGTCCACAAACTTTTTGATTTGGTAATGTTCGTGCACGGGTATATGAAGCCCTTCTTCCGTAAATTCTACATTAACACCAATCTTTTCGAACGATTTCGGAATTATGCCTAAATGTTCCTCTTTTACATCTTTAATTGTAATATCGGAAGCGGTAATAGCGGCAAGTCCTATAATACTGCCGACTTCAATCATATCGGGCAACACCTCGTGTGTTGTACCGTGTAGTTCCTCTACTCCTTCAATTGTGAGAAGATTTGACCCTATACCCGAAATTTTTGCTCCCATTGAATTGAGCATACGGCAAAGCTGCTGCACATAAGGCTCGCTGGCAGCATTGTAAATAACCGTTTTGCCTTTGGCAAGGGTTGCCGCCATTACAATATTTGCAGTTCCGGTTACCGATGCCTCATCAAGGAGCATATATGTGCCTTCCAGCCTGCCATTCGACTTAAAAGCATAAACCTTGCTGTCAGGCTCATACTGAAAATCGGCACCCAAAGCAGTAAGACCCTGCACGTGTACATCCAACCTGCGACGGCCTATTTTGTCTCCGCCCGGAGAAGGGATAATACCGATTCCAAAGCGTGCAAGCAAAGGTCCTACAATGAGAATTGATCCCCGCAACTTAGTTGCAAGTTTGAAAAACGACGGGGAATAAAGCATATCAATATTTACCTCATCGGCCTTGAAAGTATATGTATGGTCTCCCGACTTCTTTACTTTAACACCGAGTTCTTCAAGGATTTTAATCAGATTATTTACATCCCTGATGTCGGGAAGATTGCTTATTGTAACCTCTTCTTTGGTAAGCAAAACGGCAGAAAGCACCTGAAGTGCCTCATTTTTGGCACCTTGTGGCACAAAAGTACCGCTAAGCCTGGTTCCGCCTTCTACCTGAAATATTGACATTACCTGCGACCGTTATTATTACGGTTATTGTTGTTATTATTGTTTTGTTGTTGACGTCGCCTGTTATTATTGTTGTTGTTATTATTATTATTGTTTTTAATAAGGTCTCTTAATGGCAACAATCTTATTTCATTTAGAGTATAATCCAATTTACCGCCTGTTATTTTCTTTATGTCTTCGAGTATAATATTGTCATTCACTTGTGCTTTGTTCCAAGTGGCATAAAGTTTTTTCATATGGTTGGCAGTAATTTCGGTAAGAAACCTCTTGTAGTTCTCGTCTTCCATTTCCGCTATTGTATTCAGCAAGTTTTCAATGTTTTTTCCGTAATACGGAAACATTATTTCATTTTTTCTGTATGGAAGTTTAGGCGGTTTCTTAGATAGTTCTTCAGGCGAAGGTAAAGGATACGGATAATCGATATCCAACTCGAAATTTGCCATCATAGCAAGATGAAACCACAATTTATGTCTTTGGTTTGTGTGGGTTTTGTTGGTGATATTGCCCATTAGGTGGACAATGTATTTTGCCATTTCATTTCTTTTTTCCCTGTCTTCTATAGTTTTAAGGACATTTACGAGTTTTTGAATGTTCCTGCCATATTCGGGCAAGATAAGTTTTTCTCTTTGAGTGTTGTATTCCATTTCTTTTGAAGTTTTTATTCTTTGTTAAAAATGCGGTTACAAATATAAATTGTTTATCTGATTGTTTTGGTGTAATAAATCATTTTTTTACCCCAGCACTATCAACCTTGCATATTTCAGCAATAAAGTCTTTTGGCCTTGTGTTTCAAAATTTATTATAGCACGCGTATCGGGCGGATTTCCGAGAAGTTTTTCCACCGTGCCAATACCGAACTTTTCGTGTTTAGCCCTGGTACCGGGCTTTATATTGCCGTATTGGTCTATTTCCGTTGTGATACGGCTGTTGATTTTTTTCAAATTTTCTTTTGATGGTGCTACAGCAGGCTTTTGTGATACTTTAGATTTCGTTTCAGAACGCTTGTTGGAAAAATATGTTTCCGCAGTGGTTCTTTCCTGACGGTAATTATTGTCAAACAAATTGCCGGTTCCTTCAAAAATAATGTGTCCTGTCGGCAAGTCTTTCAAAAAACGGCTCGGATTCCTGTAATCAATATTATTGTATTGATACCTCACCTTTGAGTAAGTAATGATGAGATTTTCCATAGCACGCGTCATTGCCACATAAAACAGCCTTCGCTCTTCATTTATGCGGTCTTGCGAATCTTTGCTTTGCGATATGGGGAAATAATTTTCTTCTGCCCCGACTATGTAAACCGTCGGAAATTCCAACCCCTTGGCAGTATGCACGGTCATTATACGGACTTTGTTGTCTTCTTCGTCATCACTGTCCAAATCGGTAATCAACGACACAGACTCTAAATATGCCTTTACTGTAACATCCACCGTTTCTTGTCCTTCTTCCATCTCGGCAGCCGCCGCTTCAAAATCAGCCATACTGTTGATAAGCTCATCAACATTTGCAGCCTTTTCTTCTTCGTTTTGGCTTTTCAAATATTCCTGAATACCAAACCTTTGCGTAAGTTCTTTTGTCAAAGTTGCAACCGACACACTGTCCAAATCAGCAAAAAACTTATTCAACCCGCTTAAAAAGTCATTAAGCTGTTTTTTTGACCTTGCAGGTAAAGGTATTCGGTCTAATTCATTCAATGCTTCCGACAAAGATTTACCCGTCTGAGTCATATAGTCAAAAATCTTTGCAACGCTGGAATCACCTATGCCTCGCTTCGGGAAGTTTACTATCCGCTTAAACGAAACGGTATCATCGGGATTTATCAGAAATGTCAAATACGCCAACACATCTTTTATTTCCTTGCGATTGTAAAACGATGTTCCGCCATACACACGGTAAGGAATGTTTTCCCTGCGCAGTGCTTCTTCAATCTTACGCGATTGGGAGTTAGTGCGGTACAATACCGCAAAATCTTTATATTCTTTCCTTTCCAAATAAAGCCTTGATTTTATGTCTTTTGCTACAAATTCGGCTTCTTCAGAGTCAAACTCCGTTTCCTTTATCAAAATCTTGTTTCCGTAGCCTTTGAGCGAATAAACTTCTTTTTTTATCTGCTCTTTATTCTTGTTAATCAGCGAGTTGGAAGCCTGAACAATGTGCTGGGTAGAGCGGTAATTTCGCTTCAACAAAAACTTTTTGGCTTTGTATTCCCTGATGAAACTGTACACATTTTGCAAATTTGCCCCGCGGAAAGAATAAATGCTCTGTGCATCGTCTCCCACCACCATTATGTCGTCATCTTTGCCGGCAAGAAGTTTGGTTATTTCATACTGCACAATGTTGGTATCCTGAAACTCGTCCACCAGTATGTGACCGTACAAGTTTTTATACTTCTCCCTGATGTCTTCGTGTTTTTTCAGCAAAAAATATGTGTTCAACAGCAAGTCGTCAAAATCCATTGCGTTGTTTGCCTTCTTTTTCTTTTCATATTGTTCGTACACATCAACAAAGTTGCCGATTTTGTTTATTTTATCATTCCTTATCAAATCGTCATTCGCAAGATACCTTTCGGGAGTGTACATATAATTTTTCAGGTAAGAAATCCGCTTGTAAACGGCACGGTAATCGTATTTTTTATTGTCCAAACCCATTGACGAAACAATCTCGCGGATAAGGATATAAGCATCCTCGGGAGAATAAATGGTATAATCGCTATTGTAGCCTAAAACACCTGCTTCCCTTCTCAAGATTTTATTGAAAACCGAATGGAATGTACCGAGCATAAGATAGCGGGTAACCCTCTCGTTATCAATAAGTGCTGCAATCCGCTCTTTCATTTCGTTAGCCGCCTTGTTGGTAAAAGTCAGCCCGAGAATATTTATTGCATTCACACCGTTATTCAGCAAGTAAGCAATACGGTAAGTTATCACCCTCGTTTTACCCGATCCGGCACCTGCAATCACCACCGAAGGAGAGTATTCCCAAGTTACGGCTTCGTATTGTTCTTCATTAAGTTCCGACTTGAAATCAAATTTCTTCATAAACACCCTTTATTTGACACAAAGGTAAAGATAAAAAATTTTGGCAAGAAAGATAATCCGAACAGGTTATCAACAAATTTATTTAGGCGAATTGCAGTTTTTTTGTAAAACTTACAAAAATGTCTGTAGAGTATTGTAAGCACCTGACCATAGTGTTTTGTTGCAATGACTTACAAAGCTTTACCAACGAATTCCGAAAAATAAGATTCTGAAACAAATAGAGATTTTGAAGAACCTGAAACGATGGAGATTCCGAAACATTTAGATTTTGAAACAAGTTCAAAATGACGTTGTTCAGGTTGACGTTATTCGGAATGACGTTGTTCAGAATGACTTCGCCAGAATTACATTGTTCAAAAAAGTTTTAAGGGCAGCTTTTTAAGTGGGTAATTTAGTGATTAGCAGAATAAAACTACTCTATAGCAAAAGTATATTATTTTCTTTTTGGCTTTGGAGGTTTTGTCTTGCTATTCTGTTGTTTTGGTTTTATGATATTTTATTTTTCTTCGTTACCGCACGATTTTATCGTGTGGTTATGAATTTATGCGATTGAATCGCAAAAAAACAAACCCTGCACGAAAGATTCGTGCAGTAGCATTAGTAATAATCTCATTCATTCAGCAACCGTCATACTGTGCACCGAAGGTGCGTGAGTATCTCATTAATTTTAGCAGACTACTACACCCATTACATTCGCTCGCAATGACGGAAGCGTTTTGTAGCAGATTGTCACGCTCACGTTGTTCGCTCACAATGACGGTAGCATTTTATGGCAGATTGCCTCGCTCATTACATTAACTCATAATGATGTGGGTTATTTTATGCAGACTGCCTTGTCCTCCGCTCCTCGCAATGACGAAAAAGAAAAACTAATTGACAATTAACAAATTAACCCATTAGCAAATTAATTCATTAACACATTATCCCATTTGCACATTAAAACCTGCCATAAATGATTAGCAATCATATCACTAACCACTAACCACTAACAATTAACAACTAAAAAATCAGCACATTAATTCATTAGCAAATTATCCCATTAACAAATTAAAAATTTACCCTTCCAGCATTTTCAACGCTTCATCTTCCCTTTTCCTCATTTCAACCTTTTCTTCATCAGTTGCATCTTCATAGCCGATTAGATGTAGTACACCGTGAATCATTACGCGGGCAAGCTCGTTAAGGAAAGTTACACCGTATCGGTCTGCATTTTCCGCCACCCTGTCAGTACTGATAAAAATATCACCGGAAATCTCATCATCCTTGCTGTAATCAAAAGTAATCACATCGGTATAATAATCGTGATGCAAATAATCAGTGTTCATCTTGTATAAGTACTCATCAGAAACAAACACATAAGTTATCTCACCCGGAGTTTTGCCGTATTTTTCTATCACGGACACAATCCAATTGCGGAACTTTTCTTGGTCAAGCCCCGGACAAGCAACATCTTCTTTAAAAAAATTGATAGCCATAAGTTTAATTATTTGAAGTTTTGGGATAAAAAATCAGTGTTGAAACATAAGCGGTAACCAACGCTACAAAGAATGTGAGAATACGGCTAGTAACCACTTCTTCCATTCCCGAACTTATCCATACAATGGTAAACAGCATTCCCGTAACGATGGTAACAAGAGCCGACTTACCGTTAAATCTTTTCCAGAACAATGAAAACAAAATCACCACCGAAAAAGTTCCGCCAATACCTGCCCAAACATAACTAACAAGCGTAAAAATCAAATTAGACGGCGAAAAATATGCTGCAAACAAAGCGACAATAGCAATAAGTGCAGTTACCACCCTTGAGTAATACAAATCGCTTTTGCCTTTTTCTTTGTTCTTTCTCAATGGCTTAATAATGTTTTCGTACAGTTCGGTTGCCGACAAAATCAACAACGAATCGGCAGTAGAAATCATTGCGGCAATAGCCCCTGTTATCAGAATTGCGGCTATGTATGGCGGAAATATCTTCAGAAGCACGGCCGGCATAACAAACTCACGGTCAGACAATCCCGTGGGTCCGAAAATAGCAATACCAATCCAACCCAAAGTAAGTGCTCCGAGGTATGCAAACAGTGTCCACAAAATACCGATATTGCGGGCTTTTTTTGCCTGTTCAAAATCTTTTATAGCCATAAAACGCGTAGTAAGTTGCGGCTGACCACCCAAATATCCGAAAAACCACGAGAACCCGCTCATTATAATCACACCGGCAGTAAATCCTTCTCCCGCTCCGAACAAAGATGTATAACTGCTGCCTGCTTGCGAAAGTGCACTGAATACACTACTTGCAAACATTCCTTCGTGAGTAGATATGTAATAAATTCCAACTATCGGTCCGACAATAAGTGTGATAATCATTATAATTGCCTGAATCACATCTGTATAAACCACACTCCTGAAACCGCCGTAAATGGTATAAGGAATTATAACCAATGCTGTAACAAGCATTCCGTATTCGGGCTTGAGACCGAACATTGTAAACAATGTTTTTCCGCCTCCGAGAAATTGCGCCCCTACATAAAAGAAAAAGAAAAACACAATGGTAAAGCTGCTTACAACCCTGACCCAAGACGATAAATCACTGTTTCTTTTTGCAATATAATCGGTAAAAGTGCTTACATTATACTTTTCGGCTTCATTTCTCAACCGCCACGACAGCACTGCCCAAGTGGTTATTATACCTGCCACACAGCCTATTGCCGTCCAAATTTCAATAAGCCCAGTAGCATAAGCGGCACCCGGCAATCCCAAAAGAGCCCAAGACGACTCACCTGTT
Organism: Bacteroidales bacterium; assembly: GCA_026996635.1. Taxonomy (GTDB): domain Bacteria; phylum Bacteroidota; class Bacteroidia; order Bacteroidales; family JALTDM01; genus JALTDM01. Next base: position 10,858 of record JALWKH010000230.1, read on the forward strand.
GCCCTTTCGCTGAGCGCTGCTGCCCAGCCCGGCAAGTTTCTGCCACCGATAGAAAAATCTTCTCCCGTTTTTACCTTCCTGCCTTGATATACGCCCCACAAAACCAGCAAAACAAGGTAAACCACCATTACAATAAGCAAATCGAGCTTGTTTCCGCTGAATACTACATCCATAGCCATTGGTATTTTTTACAAAAATAAGAAAAAACACGTATTGAGAAATAACCAAATTAAAACAAAAATTAAAAATTACTACAGTAGAAACTATAAATTTTTCGAAAAAATAAAAACATAGATTTTTTACCGCAACTTGTATCCCTAATGTGGTATAACTTAATTAAATTATATACCTTTGTCTGTCAAGAAAACATTCTTAAGAGAAAAACTAATCGTTATGAACATAAAGTTTAGACTAACCGTCCTGAATTTTATGCAATTTTTTGTGTGGGGTGCTTGGTTGTTGTCGTTCGGCAAATACATGGGAAATACTTTGCACTTTTCAGGCCAGCAGATAGGTATGGTTTTTATGACCTTGGGATTTGCATCTATTTTTATGCCGGGTATTTTCGGCATTATTGCAGATAAGTGGACGGGACCAAACCGCTTGTATGCTTTCATTCATATTGCCGGTACATTTTTACTCTATTATATGGCTCAACAAACCACTTTTACCAGCTTGTTTTGGGCTACACTTTTTTACTTGATGCTTTATATGCCTACCATTGCGTTGGATAATTCCATTTCATACTGCTTGCTCGTGAAATACAAATATGATGTAGTAAAGGCATTTCCGCCTATTCGTGTGTTCGGTACTATCGGATTTATCATTGCTACTTGGATAACCGATGCTTTCGGTTGGGGGCTGAATGAATACCAATTTTATTTTGCTGCGGTTTCATCTTTATTTCTCGGGCTGTATACTTTGACTTTGCCTAATTGTCCTGTAGAAAAGACAAGTGGAAAGAAAACTTTGTCTCAAGCACTCGGACTTGATGCTTTGGTACTTTTCAAGAATTCAAAAATGGCATTGTTTTTCATTTTTTCCATGTTGCTGGGTGCCGCTCTTCAGATAACTAACATGTGGGGTGAAGATTTCATTCACAGTTTTTCGGCAATAAAGGAATACGCTGATTTATGGGTAGTGAAACACAACGGTATTTTGATGTCTTTGTCCCAGATTTCCGAAACTTTATTCATTCTCACAATACCGTTTTTCCTAAAAAGATTTGGCATTAAGACCGTTATGCTGATGAGTATGTTTGCATGGTTTTTCAGGTTCGGTTTGTTTGCCGTAGGAAGTCCTGTTGGTTGGGGATTGGTAGCACTTGTCTTGTCAATGATAGTTTACGGAATGGCATTTGACTTTTTCAATATTTCAGGTTCGCTGTTTGTTGAACTTGAGGTTGACACAAAAATAAGGTCTTCGGCTCAAGGCTTGTTTATAATAATGACAAACGGATTCGGTGCCATGATTGGGGCTTACGGTAGCGGAGTAATTATTGACTGGCTAAACAGGGATTGGGAAAAGATTTGGCTGGTTTTTGCTCTGTACGCATTGGTAATAGCAATTCTATTTATGATTTTGTTCAAATACAAACATAACCCCGAGGCTATAAAAGAGATTAAACATTGATTTAATGTGCTAATGATTTAATTTGCTAATGTGATAATGGCTTAATGTGCTAATTTGATAATTTCATCTTTGATTATTACATTCTTAACAGATAACTAATAATTGAGTACTAAAAAAAGCCTCGTTGAGGCGATACCTTTATAGCAAAAATTATAAATAACAAAATAGCTCCGTAGGAGCGGCATAGCGTTAAACAAAAAAGTCTTTTATTGCTGAAATCATTTCTTGTAAAAATTCATTTCGTCGATAAAATTCCACACTTTGGGATGTAGGAAATACCGTATGTCTTTGCCTTCTTTTATGGCTTGGCGGATGAATGAAGCGGAGATTTGCATAACCGGAGCATCCACTTTGACAACATTAGGATAATCCACATTTGAAATATCATAGCCAGGACGCGGGTAAACATACATTTTGTAATTTTTGCTTATGTACTCGTAATTTTTCCATTTATGAAAATGCTTCAAATTGTCTGCACCCATTATCAGCGAAAACTCCCTGTCGGGATATTTTTCCTTGAGGTAAGTCAGCGTGTTGATTGTGTACGATGGTTGGGGCAAGCCGAACTCTATGTTTGATGCCTTAAAACGGTAATCGTCTTCTACTGCTAGATTTACCATATAATACCTGTGGTTGTCAGCCAAAAGGCTTTTCTTTTCTTTGAACGGGTTTTGCGGTGAAACAATGAACCAAATTTGCTGTAAGTCGCTGTATTCCACAATATAATTCGCTATTGCAAGGTGTCCTATGTGAATGGGGTTGAACGACCCGAAAAAAAGTCCTATTTTGGTAAAAACTGTTGTCATTTTTATTAGTTGTTAATGGTAAATGTTTGATTTTAATTATATATTTATACAAAATAAAAATTTTAAAATTAAGTCATTAGCACATTTTACAGTTTCTTCCCTGCAAATTTAATTATCAAATACAATACAATTGCACCCAAAACATACATTATCCAAAACGGCATATTCAACGAAGTAGGCAAAATTCCCACAACAAGCGAAACGGTAGCGACCGTTACGGCATAGGGCATTTGTGTATTGACATGGTCTATGTGGCGGCAACCGCTTGCCATTGAACTCAAAATGGTTGTGTCGGAGATTGGCGAGCAGTGGTCACCGAAAACCGAACCCGTGATTATAGATGCAGCCACGCCGTAAAAAATGTGAAACGAATATGAATAGTCCAAATTGGCATCTTTTGCCAAATACCAAGATACGGGAAGCATAATGGGATAGAGAATAGCCATTGTTCCCCACGACGAACCCGTTGAAAATGAGATGAGAGCGGAAATCAGAAATGTAATTCCCGGCACTAGAAAAACAGGTATGCTGAAAAACTGAAATACGGAAGTGAAAAAATCCGCCGTGTGCATTTGTTGGGTAAGAAGAGCCAACGACCAGGCAAGTGTGAGAATGATTATGGCTTGAAGCATCGACTTGAAACCGTCCATTGAGTATTCCATTGCCTTGGAAAGCGAAAATATCTTTTTACCCACGCTCATAAGTATAGCCACAATCAGCGAAAATAATGAAGCCCACATTAGCGAGATAAAAGAATCCGACCTGCCGAGCGTTTCGGATATTTTCATCCAAAAAGACAAGCCGGAATTCCAAACTTCCGCCGAATAACCGGTATAAATTAGTCCTGCAAGCGTGCCGAACACTATTATTCCGACAGGTACTACTGCAAGCCAAGATGATGATCCTTTTTCTTCCTGTGTTTGTTTGTCCGTTTCAAGCGGTTTGAATTCCATTGCCTTTTTTTCAGCCCTATACATCGGTCCGAAATCCCGTCCCGTCCTAATGAGGATAAACATAAAAATAAGGGTGAAAATCGGGTAAAACGCATACTTAAGCGAATGGAGAAAAACAAGGTATGGCGACTCATCCAGTTGCAAAATGTCCAATCCCGATTTTATATAAGAAAGCTCAGCACCTATCCAAGTGGTAATAAAAGCAATGGCAACAACGGGTGCAGCAGTAGAATCCACGATATAACTGAGCTTTTCGCGTGAAATTTTCAGCTTGTCGGTGAGTGGTCGCATGGTGTTTCCGACAACAAGTGTATTGGCATAATCGTCAAAAAAGATAATAATGCCCATGATCATAGTGATAAGTTGCCCCGATTTGCGGTCGTTGGCATGGCGGGAGAGTTTGTTTATAATGGCTTTCATTCCGCCGTTTTTGGATACTATGTTTACAGTTCCGCCTATCAGCATCGAGAAAATGATTATGGCAACATGGTCGCTGTCGGTAAGCACTTCGGTAAGGTACTTAGGTATGTTCAGAAAGCCGTAAAGCATGCCTTCGCCGATGTTCCCGTATTGGTAAGATGCAATAATGAATGTGCCGGAATAAATACCTGCAAAAATTGCTGAAAAAACTTCTTTGAACAAAAGAGCCAAGATTATGGCAATAAGCGGCGGCACAATGGATAGCCAAAGCGGTATGGGATTTATTGGCCGGGAAGCAATGATTTTTGAATCCGCTTTAACAGTAATTTCTTTTGTGCCGGGTACGATTTTTATTTTCAGATTTTGTGCTGTATTAGGTCTTATGGTTGTCTGAAACGGTTTACCGTTTATAAAAAGTGTTCCTTTGTAAATTGAGTCGGAGGTGTTTTTTACTTTTATTTCGGCTTCGGTGTTTTTAATCGTTATTGCGGGAAAAGTTACTTGCAATTCGGATTTGGCAAAACCTGAAAAGGTTAAAATCAGAATAATTAGCGTGAGAAGTCTTTTCATTCTTTTGGCTTTTCAATATGCAAAGATAATTATTAATGTGGTAATGATTTAATTTGGCAATGAGGTAATAGGTTAGTTCTTAATTGTTAGTTGTTAATTGTTAATTGTTAATTGTTAATGCAGTACCTATATGTGAATTATCAATTTTTAAAAAGACAAGTACAATTCACATTACATAA
>JALWKH010000231.1 GCA_026996635.1 Bacteroidales bacterium
GGATAAACTCGTGGAGTCGATGAAAAAAATAAATAAACACATGAAGGAAATTAAAGAGAAATATCGTAATAAAATAATGAAAGATGATAAACTGAAGCAAATATTTAAGGATGAAAACCCTGATAATTAATGATTACGGTGTGTATCTCGGATTGCATTATGCCAGACTTGTAGTGCGGAAAAACGATACCGTGTTGGGTGAATATCCGTTAGTCAGGCTCAAAGCAGTTCATATTCAATCCAAGGGAGTGTCGCTGTCGTCCGACCTGGTTTTGGCGTGTGCAGTCCGTGGTATCAAAATTTTCTTTTCTGGCTATAATTCGTTCAGTGCCATATCTACACTCTACGACCACAAAACTGCAAGGGTTAGGAAAAAGCAGTTTGAAGCCATAGATAACGGCAGGGGAGTGCAACTTGCCGCAAAAATTATCGCGGGCAAAATCAAAAACCAGCGTTCCACATTGCTTTATGCATCGCGGTATGTTGATGTGCTGCCGCAAGACAATACGGTTTATGCTTTGAAATCGCTTGCCGGCAGGGTGCAAAACCGGAATAACATTTCTGCTGATTATTTGCTTGGAACAGAGGGTGTTGCTGCAGGTTTGTATTTCAATTTTTTGAAGCGGTATTCGTTGTTTCCTCCATCGTTTTCGGTAAGGACAAAACGGTATTCCAAAGAAATAACCAATATAGCCTTGAATTACGGTTATGCCATTTTGCAAAATTATGTTTACAAGGCGGTGCTTAATGCCGGTCTTGAGCCGTATGCGGGAGTGTATCATACCATGAGGAGTGCCAAGCCGTCTCTTGTTTTGGATATTATGGAAGAATACCGTAGTTTTGTTGTGGACAGGAATATTATCAAGTTGCGGCATAAATTGGCTAAAACGGATAATTTCGATAAAGTAAAAAAAGATGTGGCAAGGTATATTCTTACGACCATGTCGCGAAAGTATAAATACAACAACCGTAAGATTACTTTGGAGAGCATTATTCAAAGGCAGGTTTACAGGATTGCGGGTTATCTTGCGGGAGACGGCAAATACAAGCCGTATGTGTTCAGGTGGTAGGTTTTATAATTTGCTAATGGGTTAATGAATTAATTTGCTAATTATTAATGGTTAATGATTAGTTGTTAATGGTTAGTGGTAAATTGATTGATTTACAGCTGAATAACAATTGAGGTTGTATGTAGGGACAGGTCAAAATGGCGGGGTTGCGGTGGAGTGAAAAAATAATCGGGTGGTAATAAATTGCCGACCGTAAAAATAAACTGAGATGAATAGCACCGTCTTTTAAGGCGGTATGTGGTGATATGCCGCCAAGCATGGGGCTTTAGCCCCGGATAAAGATGACTAAGGCTAAAGCCAACAGGATTTTCGTTAATTTTATCCCCCACCTTGAAAGGTGGGGCTAAGCAAAAATATGCTATTTTGAATCAATCATAACCTGACTAAAGTTCGCCTAATTTTTTATTGTTCGGTTATTTATTGCAGTAAATCAATATAAAAAATAAAAATGAATAGCACCGCCTTTTAAGGCGGTGTGCGGTGATATGCTGCCAAGCATAAGAGGACGAAGATTAAAGCCCGTTCAGCTAAACAGACTTCAGTCTGTTTTTTTTGTTCATTTACATATTAACCTGAATAGACCCGTCTTTTAAGGCGGGGCTAAAAAAGCTAAGGCTAAAGCCACCGGTTTTTTTTATTTTATTCCCCACCATAAATGGCGGGGCTATTCATAAAATGTGGTATTTTTGAATAAATGATAACCGGGCTGAAGCCCGCTTAATTATCTGTCACCCACCTTAATCCTGTCCCGAAACATATTCGGGACAGGCTCTCAAGGGAGGAAACTTTTGTTAAGGCGTGGCTAAGCAAAATATGGTTTTTGAATAAATTATAACGGGCTTTAGCCCGTTCAACTAACAATTAACAACTAATAACTAATAACTAAAAATCATGTATTCACAAGTATTGGTTTGTTACGACATTGAGAATGACAAGAAACGCCGCAAGTTGTATGAAGAGCTTAAAGATCTGGGATTGAGATCCGTGCAAAAATCTGTTTTTTGGGGATATTTGTTGCAAAGTGAAAAAAGAGTTGTAAAGTATCTGTTGAAAAAATATTGCGACAAAGAATCTGACAGGGGTTTTATGGTAAATGCCAACCTTGACAAAAATTTGGAATACAGCGTAGGATACAGCAAAGACGAATTTAAGAAACCCGACAGTTTTGACATAATATGATGATACCGGTAAATTTGATAAGGCAATATATTTTTTGTCCGAGGATAGTATATTACAATTTGCTGACGGACATAAAGCCTCAATTTCCCCGTCATGTGAGTCTTGGCACGGAATATCATACATTACAGGACGAATTGCTGAAAAACCGCAGGTTCAAAAAACTGAATATCAATTACCGTGAAATTATAACGGGAAAATATTTTTCAATGCAAGATCCCGGAATAGGAGGTATAGTGGATTTAGGATTTGTGTGTGAAGACGAAGTGGTGCCTGTGGAATATAAATTTATAGACGGCAAGCCTTCTTTATCGCACAAATTGCAACTGGCGGCTTACGGCAAATTGATGTCTGAATATTACGGACTGCCTGCACGCAGGGGAATAATAATTTACTCCAACAACATAAAGTTTTACCAAGTAGTTTTCAGCCGGGAAATTTGGAATAAATTGCAAAAGGTTATTGCCGGCATTCAAAAGATTGTTGATACCGAAATATTTCCCGATTCTTCAGCTACCGAAAAGCAATGCAGCCAATGTGAATACCTGAATTATTGCAACGACAGGATATAAAAAAAGCCCGCCATACCATAAAGGCAGAGTGACGGGTTCAATTTGTACTCTCTGTGTTTTCAAGCGGCAAGTGGAGTTAATTTTTTCCACTAATGCGGGTAATTTCTGTATTTTTTCCAAAGTGGAAAAAACAGTGCTTTTTTGCAGTTGATATTTTGCTGTAAATCAACAACATAAAACACACTGTTGCAAAATTACAAAGAACTCCACTCACATTGAAACAAAATTTTTACCACTTAAACTAACACCCTAAAGGGGTTGCAAAATTACAAAGAACTCCACTCACATTGAAACTTGTCTTTTTGGTCTTTTGTTTCGCTTTCTGGTTCGTTGCAAAATTACAAAGAACTCCACTCACATTGAAACTCGTGATGTTATTTGGAACGGACAAATGGTTCAGTGCGTTGCAAAATTACAAAGAACTCCACTCACATTGAAACTGAAAAAATGGGATATATACCGCAAAAATCTTTTGGTTGCAAAATTACAAAGAACTCCACTCACATTGAAACTATAATCACGCCGGAGTAGGGTTAAAACTAAATCTGTTGCAAAATTACAAAGAACTCCACTCACATTGAAACGAACATATCAAATTGGGATGTAAGTAAAGTGAAAAAAAGTTGCAAAATTACAAAGAACTCCACTCACATTGAAACTTACTGTTATTTTGCAATGCCCAAAGCCCTATAGCGTTGCAAAATTACAAAGAACTCCACTCACATTGAAACGAAATATAAGGCGATAAGTCTGTATAATAAAATTTTGGTTGCAAAATTACAAAGAACTCCACTCACATTGAAACGAAGTATCGGAAACATTGTAAAATCTTGTATTTAATCGTTGCAAAATTACAAAGAACTCCACTCACATTGAAACACTGTCGCCGAGATTGGATATTTTACCGTCAAGTGTTGCAAAATTACAAAGAACTCCACTCACATTGAAACTTTTAAGTGTTTTTGACTTCCGCAATGCCCTCCCGTTGCAGTTGCAAAATTACAAAGAACTCCACTCACATTGAAACCACGACATTATAGTAGTAGATGAGGCAAACAATAAAAGTTGCAAAATTACAAAGAACTCCACTC
>JALWKH010000232.1 GCA_026996635.1 Bacteroidales bacterium
CTATAGAATCTTTATAAAAATATCCGAAAGAAATATCTCCTCCAATATATATCCTATGAGAAGCTGTATCATAAAAACTTGCTCTTACTGGTAAATATTCCCTGTTTTTTCTACTAAATCCTTCACCATCATAAGAAGTAATGCCTTGATATGTACCTAACCAAATTTTCCCGTCAGGAAGTTGCAACAAATTAAAAACTTGAGGGTGAGATTTGTATTCTTCGGGTTTAAATGTTTTATATGCAGGTAACCCATATCTTGGTTGTGAAAAAGAAGATAAAGACAGCACTAATAAAAATAAATAAATAATCTTTCTCATGAACTGGCTATATTTTGCACAAAGATAAAAAAATAGCTTGTAAGCAAAAAAAGCCGGCATGACAGCCGGCTTTTTATTTAAAAACTTTTTTGTTTTAATTAAGCATTTTTTACTTTATCTACAATAGCTTTGAATGCTTCAGGGTGATTCATTGCCAAATCGGCAAGAACTTTCCTGTTTAATTCAACCCCTGCTTTTTTCAGCTTACCGATAAAAGTAGAATAAGACATTCCGTGCATACGAGCTGCAGCATTAATCCTTTGAATCCACAATTTTCTGTAATCCCTTTTCTTGATTTTACGACCAACATAAGCGTATTGAAGTGCTTTTTCGTGTGCGTTCTTTGCTACGGTCCATACATTCTTTCTGGATAAGAAGTAACCTTTGGTTTGCTTTAATACTTTTTTTCTTCTTCTCCTGCTTGCTACATGATTTACTGATCTTGGCATAACTTTAACTTTTTTGGGCTACAAGCGCTTCTTCTCCGCAAAGAAGAAAACTTGATGCTTGTAAAGCCACGGTTCGACAATTAATTTTACTTTAATGCTAATTGTTTTTTTACGCTTTCCAAGTTTGATTTGTGCACCACATCAAATTTAGTAAGATTCCTTTTTCTCTTTTTAGTTTTCTTTGTAAGGATGTGGCTCTTGTAAGCGTGTTTTCTTTTAATTTTTCCGGTGCCTGTTATTTTGAATCTTTTTTTGGCTCCGGATTTTGTTTTCATCTTAGGCATTTCCTTCTCCTCCTTTTTATGGTTAAACCAAATATTTCCGCAAAATTACAATTTATTTAATTATGATTCTTTTACTTACTTTTTTTAGTCTTCTTCGGTGCAATTATCATAGTCATCCTACGTCCTTCCATTGTTGGTGCTTTTTCCACCTTGCCGAGTTCCGCCAAATCCTCTGCCAATTTTTCCAACAATTCTTTCCCTCTGTCTTTAAAGATAATGGTACGACCTCTGAAAAATACAGTTGCTTTTACTTTGTTGCCTTCTTCCAAAAAGTGTTGAGCGTGTTTCAATTTAAAATTATAATCGTGTTCATCTGTATTAGGTCCGAACCTTAATTCTTTTACGACAACTTTAGCTGTTTTAGCCTTTTTTTCTTTTTCCTTTTTCTTTTGTTCGTAAAGGAACCTCTGATAATCTATAATCTTACATACAGGCGGATTAGCATTAGGTGCTATCTCAACCAGGTCCAACTCTCTTTCTTCTGCCATTTTTAATGCCTTTTCTATAGGCACTACTACACTATCTTCTAAGTCTTCGGCTACAACTCTTACTTCGGGAGCTTTTATTTCTTCATTAATGTTAAACTTAGGACCTTGTTCTTTTCTCCCGTATTTTTTTCTTTTTCGGTCTATGGTTTTGCCCTCCTTTGATTTTTAAAAGTTTTGCAAAAATAATGCTATTTTTTTGAATGATATGTATTTATTCAACTTTTAATTCTTCTTTTATTTCATCTTGCAGTTTTGTAATAAAATCATCAATAGTCATCACGCCTTTATCACCTTCTTTGTGCCTGCGAACCGAAACGGTATTGCTCTGTTGTTCTTTTTCGCCTACTATGAGCAAATAAGGTATTTTTTTCAATTCAGCCTCACGTATTTTCTTTCCGATTTTTTCATTTCTTTCGTCTAAAGATACCCTTACTCCTGATTTATACAACTTTTCGTAAACACTGTTTGCATAATCCATAAACTTATCACTTATCGGCAGAATTATCGCTTGGTCGGGAGCAAGCCACAAAGGCAATTCACCCGCGGTTGTTTCAAGGAGGAGCGCAACAAACCTCTCCATACTACCGAACGGCGCCCTGTGTATCATAATCGGACGGTGCTTTTGTCCGTCGCTGCCTGTATATTCAAGTTCAAATCTTTCGGGCAAATTATAATCCACTTGTATGGTTCCCAGTTGCCACTTTCTGCCTATGGCATCTTTTACCATAAAGTCAAGTTTGGGACCGTAAAATGCTGCTTCACCCAATTCCACTTTCGCTTTCAAGCCTTTTTCTTCACAGGCTTCTTTTATTGCTCGTTCAGCTTTTTCCCAATTTTCGTCACTACCGATATATTTTTCTTTGTTTTCAGGATCACGCAATGATATTTGTGCCATATAATCCTTGAAACCCAATATCTTAAAGATGTACAAAATAATATCTATTACTTTTTCAAATTCTTCTTTCAACTGGTCGGGACGGCAGAAAATATGCGCATCATCTTGTGTAAATCCTCTCACGCGTGTAAGCCCGTGAAGCTCACCGCTTTGCTCGTATCGGTAAACCGTACCGAATTCCGCAAGTCGCAGCGGTAAATCTTTGTATGATCGCGGTTTATGCTTATAAATTTCGCAATGGTGCGGACAGTTCATCGGTTTCAAAAGGAACTCTTCGTTTTCGTTAGGTGTCTTAATGGGGCGGAACGAACTTTCTCCGTATTTGGCATAGTGTCCGGATGTTACATAAAGTTCTTTTTGTCCTATATGCGGAGTAATAACTTGCTGGTATCCGTAATCTTTTTGAATCTTTTTCAAGAAGTTTTCAAGCGTTTCGCGGAGTAAAGCACCCTTGGGCAACCAAATGGGCAACCCTTGTCCTACCCTCTGTGAGAACATAAACAATTCCAAATCCTTGCCTAATTTACGGTGATCTCGCTTCTTTGCTTCTTCCAAAAGTTTAAGGTACTCATCGAGCATTTTTTGTTTCGGGAAGGTTATTCCGTAAACACGGGTAAGCTGCTTGTTTTTTTCGTCGCCTCGCCAATAAGCTCCTGCGATATTCAGCAACTTCACAGCTTTTATCAATCCAGTATTAGGGATATGCGGACCTCTACACAAATCGGTAAAATTACCCTGGGTATAAAACGAAATTGTTCCGTCTTCCAATTCGGAGATAAGCTCCAACTTATAATTATCGCCTTTTTCTTCAAAATATTTCAAAGCATCGGATTTGCTTACTTCTTTTCTCACATAAGGCACTTTTCTGCGTGCCAGCTCAAGCATTTTTTTCTCAATTACGGGGAAATCTTTTTCCGAAATGGTTTTACCTTCCGGCAATTCCACATCGTAGTAGAAACCGTTATCTATGGCAGGACCTATACCGAATTTTATTCCGGGATACAACGCTTCCAATGCTTCTGCCATAAGGTGGGCTGAAGAGTGCCAAAATGCTTCTTTACCCTCGTCATCATCAAATGTATGAATGGCTATTTCGGCATCTTCGGTGATAGGCATCATCAAATCCTGCAACTTGCCGTTTACCGTAATGGATAACGCCTCTTTTGCCAAACGCGGACTTATTGATTCGGCAATTTCAAGCCCTGTAATTCCTTTTTTATATTCCTTAACACTTCCGTCAGGAAACTTTATCTTAATCATTTCTTCCATTTTCAAAAATTTTTGCAAAGTTAATTCAAATTTTACTGCCTGATATTCTCTTCTAGAAATTTATAGAGTAATACTGCCTAAAGCGGAGGCTAATGCAATTAGAATTAAAATAGCAAATACTGACAATATCCCTATAACTAATCCTGCTATTGCGAAAAATTTACCCTTCTTATCATTAT
>JALWKH010000233.1 GCA_026996635.1 Bacteroidales bacterium
ATACCTTTTCTTAAAATAGTAATCAGGCAGAGCATTGTAACCAAATCTTTTTATATAATAAAATAGCTTTAATCTCATAAATTCAGAAAAATCCGCCAGGAATCATTTACCATACATAACTTATTGCGCTAATGAGAATCTCACACTAACACCAAACCTTGCCTGTGCATTGGTATATGGATACCCAACTACAGACTTATTTATATTATGATCGTAAAACAACCTCAAAGTAAATCTGGGACCAAGCGCATAATCTGCGGTAAATTTAATCGTATAAATAATCATTCCCGTGGTAACTTGAGTCAAACGGTCTTCAATACGGTTTATAATATTTACTTGTTTACGCATACTCAAATCCAACCTCAAATCCAAGTCACTGTTAAATGTCTTACTCCAACTGCTTGATTTAACGGTAATCTTCAAGTTTTTAATCCTGTATCCGCTCCCTATTGTATATTCTGTATTTTGTGTTTCATTGATTTGTCCGTTACTAATATTCAAAGCCACTTGCCGGCCTTTCTTAACTTCAATTCTTGCCAACAGACTGTTGTTCATTGTAGCGTCTATATTGAACAAAGGCGAAAACCTTTCATCAAGTACAACGCCGATAAAATCATACTTAGGATAAAAATTACCAACCATATCTCTCACTTCGGAAAAATCATCGTGTTGGTCATCAATAGGTCTGAAGTTCAAATTTGTAGTAAACGAATTAATTGAAAAAGTAGATGTATATGCATGAGAAATAGTAAATGTCCTAAAATAATGTTTAATCAAAGGATAATTGGTAAGCCCGGTAATATTCACACGCCAATTGGGATAAGGTATCGAAAGGAAGAAATCTTTATTTATAGCATATTTTGTAGGATTAGATCCGGAATAAACAGCTAAGAATGTTGCAACCAAAACATCTTGTTGATTGGGGCCATAACCATCAGGAAATCCGTAATTTTCGGAATGCGGATCCTGATTATATGCAAGAGTATAAGTTGACAAGTTATGTGCGCGGTTGTATGCCATTGCCTTTGCAACTTCCAAGCGTTTGTCCAAAAATCTGTTAAACAATTCCGACTCACCAGTTGCAGAAGTATTGGCACCTGCGGACCCTGATGTTTTTACAGATACAAAAGCGGTCTTAATCATATTGAAAGACATAGTAAAGTTGCCCCTGTTTGCATAATTTTTCCTTTCAAAAATATCTTCGTCATAGTTGTAATACAATTGCACAGAACTGCTGTTAGATATTGTACGGCTTGCATTCAAATCCAACCTTACTCCTTTGAAAGGCTGTATAGAAGCCTTTAAATCAATATTTTCATTCCTTGTGTTGCCTACATTATGAATCAGAAGCGTATCTTTTACCAACCAATTTTCATAAGCAGCTCTATCCAGCAATCCTTCAATGTCTTCTTGCCAACCGAGAGCAAACTCATATCCCGGTGCATAGTTGCCGTTAAATATCTTTTGCATACCCACAAGATCTGCCCTGTATCTGTAACCCGGTAATGATGTTGCTTCACTTATAGAATAAGTTGCTCTAATATTTTTTGTTCCCATCAAAGCCAAAATGGTTCTTTCCACAATTTGTTGCCACAACGGGTCAACATCTTCCCGTGTCCCCTGAACCTGCACCTGTGCATTTTTTACTGTGGTATCAGGAATAAAGATTAATCGGTTCTTATTTATTATCTTTGTTTTACCATTTATCTTCTTGCCGGTTGAATCGGTAACGATTATCTCTACATCTTCCGTTTTCAGCCTGTGATAGATTGATTTAGGTTTACCTTTTTTGAAGTTCATATAAAGTGGTTCTGCATTTTTTTCGGGATAGAATACCTTTATTCTCCTGTTTTTACGCCGCGGATTCCTGTATTTCTGCTGTAATCGCTTCAAATATTTAATGTTGTTATACAGAGAAAGCATATTCAAGTTAAGATTTGCGTGTTTGGTATTACCGTTAGTTATGGTATTCCCCGGATTTACAAAACCGGTATCATTAGGATTGGTGCTTACTATTGGAGATGCTTGCCATTGGTACCTTCCGCTGTAACCAATAGTTGCAGATACCCAATTCAAATACGGCAATTTGTTTATCGGCAGAGCATAATTTATGTTTACATTATGTTGGTAATTATTCATTCTGCCACCCTTACCCATCAACGCATCGAACAAGCTGTCCCTAAGCGTCTTATTATCAACATAACCTTGTGGTTCTCCGATAATTGCATTAGAATTTGAATTGAAATCCAATGTAAGACTCCTTGTAAATTTATGTCTTAAGGTAAAGTTCTTATTCCAATAATAATTTTTGTTAAACGTCGGAATCATCGGCAGTGAAAATTCAGGTGTAAGATTCCTCCTTAACACTTCATTATAAGTCCGCTGCACATCTGTTGTAAAACTAATGGTTTGCGGCATCAAGTAAAAGTTAAAATCTTTTACAAAACGGAGATACTTTGAACGCAACAATTTACTTCTTGACCTGCGGAAAGGTGCGTAATTCTTCGGATTATTATTAAAGTTATATGCCAACACGGCATTGTAATTCTTCGAAATATTGTGTTCAATATTTATGTCGCGCATAAACACTTCGTTGTAAGAATATGTAGCACTCCAGTTTGTAGGACTCCACAGTCTCGGTTTTTTAGGCATCTTACCAATCTGCACATTGGTGAAATTAATACTTCGGCGCTTGATATAAGTCTGAATTATCCTCTTAACAGAATCTCGCTGTTCCGGTTCCAAGTGTTTCAATGTTACATCTGTAGGGATATCAGGATCTAAGGGGTTGTATTCCGGATTGCTGAACATTTCGGAAGTAGAGAAAAACAAAGGTAACCTTACATTTAACTTTTCGGGGAAGAATTTACCCAATTGCAAATTTGTAGATATGTTATATTGATACATATCTTCTTTGCTGCGTTCGCTCAGTTTCTTTTCCAGGCTACCAAATCCGGGTTTTACTGTCATCCCAGATACGGAGAAATTACCCAAATCTGCCAATTTCGTAGAAATTCTTGCTGTAGCAGCCCACCCTCCTTTTTCGTCAAAATCGGTAAGTCTCAGTTCGTTTACCCAAATTTCGGCTGATTTAGGCAATCCGTCATCCGGCAATGGGTTCTTGCTTTTCTTCCTATTGCGGATACCAATCATTATAACTTTAAGGTTGCTTATGTTTGGATTACCGACGATTGTAATTCTTCTACCGTCATTTTCGTCTACATAGTAAGGCGTGGTAAGCGAAACTGTATTTGAGTGCAATAATGCATCATTCCTTTGTTGTTTCGCTGCCAGCAAGTCTTCAAACGGCAAATCAACTTCATTGGCTGTAGGCCATACTACATACCTGTCGTCTTCAGAATTATTATCATAACTGCCATAAGGTGTTAAATAAACCGGCACTTCATATTCGTAATAATTATCCTTAAAATCGGAACCCAAGCGGATAAACACACACAAATCGCGATCATTCAATGGTGTTTCGGAATACCTGAGAGCTTCGGCGTGGATAAACATTTTCAAACGTTTGTACTTACGCACATCCATATTTACGGTCTTGTAAACCGCTTTTGCATCCCCGTCAGGCAGATTTACTACTCTTAAAGATAATGCTTGTTCGTTCAATTTTCTCAATCCCGGGTTTGTCGGGTCAATCATACGGGTAATGCCGGGTGGCAAAACATAATTTACAGGTTCTTTGTTGCCATTTTCTTCAATGTTCACTGCTCCCACTTCAAAAGCAGAGTTACCCATTTCTTCGGGCTCATACATTCCGCCTTCCATCAATGATAAACGGTACTTTCTCCACTCATTACGCATAAGTTGCAATGCACCGAAGCGGAACACTGTTTTTCTGTCAAA